>JBBJJH010000009.1 GCA_037623315.1 Halanaerobiaceae bacterium ANBcell28 | reverse complement strand
TAATTGCATTTTTAAATAGTGTATTTAAAACTAAAGGAACAAAAGATGAAATAGTAACAGTAAAGATAGAAAATCCCGAGATAGAAAAAGATTGGAAAGATGATAAATTATCTAGATTAGATATTAAAGCTAGAACAAATGATAATAGTAGATTTAATATAGAGATACAGTTAAAAAATCAGCATAATATGAAAAGGAGAACCTTATACTATTGGAGTAAACTATATGAGTCACAAATAAAGTCAGGAGAACCATATAATAATTTAGAAAGAACCGTAACAATAAACATACTTAATTTTACTTATCTTCAAGAAAATGACCGCTATCATAACGCATATGTATTAAAGGAAAAAGAAACAAATGAAGTATTAACAGACTTAGAAGAGATACACTTTATTGAGCTTACAAAATTTAATGAAAAACAATTTAAAACAGTTGAAGATATAGAAAGAAAAAGCAAAGAAGATGAGTTAATACCCTGGGCACTATTTTTGAAAAACCCAAATAGTGAGGTGATGAAGATGTATAAAGAAAAGATAAAAGAACTAAAAGAAGCAGCAGTAAAACTTGAAGTATTAAGTCAGGATGAAG
The DNA here is from genome assembly GCA_037623315.1 of Halanaerobiaceae bacterium ANBcell28. Taxonomy (GTDB): domain Bacteria; phylum Bacillota; class Halanaerobiia; order Halanaerobiales; family DTU029; genus JBBJJH01. The sequence continues at coordinate 132,935 of JBBJJH010000009.1, read as the reverse complement.
AAATGAGAGAAATATATGAAGGTAGGCAGAAATGGATTCATGATTATGTAACTAATCTTGAAGGAACTGCCAGAGAAGCGAGACAAGCAGGAATTAAAGAAGGAATAAAAGAAGAGAAAATATAAATTGCTAAGAAACTTATACAAATGGGTTTAGATATTGATCATTAAATTAGAAAAGAATATTAACTAGGCAATTGAAGAGGCAGATGTCTCTTCTTTTTTTGTATCTTGTTATCTAGTAAAGACTAAGATATAATATTTGTAAAAGTAATCTTTTTAATTATGGGTAATATTTTATTGAATAAGGTGATAGCTTATGTATGGAGCAAGTACAGGATTAAATGATAGATTAAAAAAGACAGCTGCTATTTCAAAATTGGGCCAGGGGATGGATATTGGAATTAGCCTTAATGAATATTCTCATCAAATAGCTTTATATTTACTTATAAAAGTCTTCTATCGAGAAATTAATAACAATGTTCAACGAAAGAAAATAGATCTAATTGAAATGTCTGAAGAGGTCATCAGCGAAATGGGGCTTGATGCCTCTCGAGAACAGATTGAACGTCTGGTAGATGGAGTTCTATATGCTGGAGATCCGAGACAGCAGGCTGCCTTCTCTACAATGCTTTTTGATGAAAAAGAAGGAGAGTTTTCTGAGTTTAAATTCAGGTATCTGATTCCGGATAGGGAAGCATCGAACTGGGAAGAAGGCGGAAGTACTGTCTATATGTTGACAGAGACTTCCCAGGAAATTATATTTCTAACTCGTGAGGTTTTGCAGGAATTTGGCTTTGATCTAGAACAATTCTATACATTGCAGTTAATAAAAAATGGTAATTTCACTGAGGCAAAAGGTAGTGTAAGTAATTTAATTGCTCGGGTTAGGTCTTTGATCAAAGATCAAAAAGATTGGCGTGAAGATATTATGCGTAATCCTACACTTATTTTTTCAGTGAAAAAGCAACGTAAAGTAAGGTCAAAACAGGAAGTACAGAAACAATTTGAAGATGAAAAAAAGGTCTTTGCTGATATGTTCAGTTGGCGTGACCGACTGGACAAGTTTCCTTCTGCTCAGAAAAAAGAAGGAGAACTCCTTTTTGAAGAATTGGAAAGAGCCAGAGCCTTACATGATTATCTTGCAGAATTGACTATTTCCAATCTTTCTCTGGAGCTGGAAATAAGAACAGAAAACCCTGATATCTTCTGGAAGACATCACAGATCAGCTTCAAGAAGGATTTCTGGCAGGATACTATTGTTGCTTCAGGTCTTCCTGATATAGATTTGCTAGAAGAGATCTTGACTCCACTTTTTTCACCAGAACAGGACTTTATTTTTCCATTAGACTGGGCCTGGTCAGAGCAACAGCTTTATACATATCTTGAAGAAGATGATAGTGAAGAAGATGAAATGCTGGAACATGAAGAAGTTCTGCTAGAAGAAATAGATTGGGACTTAATTCTGGAGTTGTGGGATGGCATTTTTATAGAATTGATGGAAAATAGACAATATCCTCTAAGTAGGCTAGAAGAACTTTCAGAAGAAGAAGAACAGAAGTGGCTTTCACAGGAGAAAAACTTGGAACTATTCATGATGTTTATTATCACTGATATAATCTTGATCGAAGTAGATCATGAATATTCTGGTCTGGATGAGCGACTACTTTTGTTTAATAGATTATTGAAACGAAATAGTAATTTAAAAGAAATGATTGGTCAAAGAATTACTGCTAATTTGCAGTCTAAAGATAAAATACGCTTAGGGCAGGAATTTGAAATTTCAGCTTATACGCTGTATCTGGAGGAGGAATAAAGATGCCTATAAATCAAGAACAATTAGAAGATGGGGCTGCCCTCTTCTTTCAATTATTAGATAAACAAATTCTTTCAATATCAGAACCACTGGCAGATAAATACCGCAGTGATAGTGAACTTCGCTCTGTAGTAAATACTATGGCTGCTGAGGGAGGACTCCAAGTCTTTCAAACACCTCAGCATATACATCTGGTCAGCCGGGCAAGGGGTTCTAATTTTGCTAATTCATATACACAAATGAAGGAGAAATATAAGGGCTTAAAAAGAAAAAAGCACTTTTATCTGGCCAATATTATTATCTCTATCTTTCTGGCTGAAGTGGATAAAGAAAGTCATGTTAGAATACGTTGGGAGGAAGAAGGTATCACTTATTATCGCTTGGCTGATCTGGTATCATCAACGCTGAAGGCCTGGCAGGAGCGGAAAAAGGAAGATGAAAAGTTCAGCCAGCAGTGGTCATTGGCTATAGACGAAGTAGCAAAACTATGGTTGACAGAATTTAGTGAGTTCAAATTGAGTCAGAAAGATGACAGCCTTGATGTAAGCAGGACAAAAAATAATCGACTTAGTTTTATTAATACCGCATTGAAACCTTTGAAAGATCAGGGATTGATTATTGATAATAGTGATGAGCTAAAGATTATTCCTAAGCCAGTTCTTTATGAAAGATTAGATGAGCTTTATCATAATCAAAAACGTTATCGTCAATTTATGGAGCTAATTGAAGCAAGCAGGAAAAGTCAGGAGGAAAGAGAAGATGCCGAGACTCAGTAAAATTAGAATAGCAGGTCCTAAATATGCTGGTTTTAGTAAAAGACATGAAAATACTATTTTTGATCTAAGTCCTGCTAAAGAGGGTGATCATACTTTATTTACTCTTCCTAATGGTAGTGGTAAAGGTGTGATGCTACAGTTAATATTTCAGATTATCATGCCTGGTACATCATGGGGTAAAAATAATGGTAACAAATTAGAAGGTATGTTTTATGACCGTTATAATGTTTTAAAAAAATATACCTTTCATGTAGGATTGGAATGGAATTTAGATGGGCCTGATAAGCGGAAGTTGATGGCTGCTATCTGTGTTTCAGCCCACTGGAATAAGAATCTAGACGAAAGTGAAGGAAAAGTTGGTTTAAAATACTTTCTCTATACACATGAGTATAAAGGGGACAGTCGTTTTAGTCTAGAAAACCTTCCTTTATATAGTAAATCTACAGCTGGCCCTCTGGTTTATGAAGGAATGGAAGAATATATAGATGACAACAAAGAATATTTTCGTAAATATTCTAAAACTGCAGTTCAGAGCCTTAATTCAGATTATTATCAATACCTGGCAAGTCATGGTATTTACCGCAGTGAGTGGGGGATAATGAAGAGTATTAATCGGACAGAGGGCGGTTTGGAAAGATACTTTTCTCGGGCAAAAGATAATCAGGCCCTTTTTGATAAATTAATTATTCCGGCAGTTAGTGAAAGTATAGCTTCTCGAAGTGGAGAGAATGAGAATTCATTACTCAGTATGTTTGTGGATAATATTAAAATTGCTAAAAATCTACCTGAACTTATTTCAAGGACAGAGGATATAAATCAACTATTACAGATGGTCTTACCACTTTTGACTGATGCTGAACATGGTCTTAAGTTAGAAAAGACTTCAATGATGATCAGAGAAAGGGGTAATAACTATTTTCATGCTTTACAGACAAGGCGCTCATTTCTGGAAAATGAATTAAGACGCAGTAAAGAAGAACATCAAAAAACCCTTGAACAAATTGAAGAATTAAAATATCAGAAAGCCAATCTGAAGTATGCCAAAAAGCTGAAAGAGCTAAAAGAGCTTGAAAAGATGAGAGAGGATTTTGAAAAAGAAATAGAAATATATCAGAGTGGACTTAAACAGTTAAAAGAGGAAGAAAAAGAACTACAGCTAAAGCAAATTTATCTCCTCTACCAAAAATATCAAAAAGAATTCAAACAAAACAAAGCAAGAATAGAGTATCTACAGGAAACAGCCGATCTATCAGATCTGAGAGAAGAGATTAAAAAAAGCAAAGAGGCTATGATTAAAGCCTGGCCTAATCTTAAAGAAAAACTGGAGGAAAGCAGTCAGGATATCTCTGCATATAGGAATTACTTGAATTCAGCTGAAAAAAGTATAAAGCAGGAACGAGAAAATATAAATACTAATATTCGGGATAGAGAACGACATCTTGACCGTTATAAGCAACGAGAAAAAAGCTTTGAACAGTGGCGGAATGAACTTGCTGAAAGATTCAACCCACTACAGTTGAGCAGTCCTTCTTATCTGCTGGAAGATATCACTACTAATATAGAAAAAAACGAAAAAAAGATCCAAAAATATCAGCAGAAAAAGTCTAAGCTGCAGGAAAATATAGAAAACATAGAGCAGGAGATATATAAGAGTAAGTTGAGTTTAGCTACTGAGAAACCAAAATATCAGGAAGCAGAAAAAGATCTGAAAACGAGAAAAAATGAAGAAGAAGAAATGCGTCTAGAATTAGTAAAACTGCTACAACTGGATAAATTCAAAGAAGTTTATAATCAGGACTGGCTAAATGAAAAAAGGATTGCTTTAAAGGCTTTATCGGAAGAGAAAAATCAAAAGCTTCAGGATTTGAAGAACAAAAGTCATGAACTAGAGCTGGATCTTGCTTTAAATGATCAGGAATATTGGATTGCTAATAATGATCAGCAACGGCTTTATAAAATGATTTCAGAACTTGATGTAAAAGTTTATTATGGTAGTGATTTTTTAATTAATATGGAAGAAAATCAGGAGGACTTAGTGGAAAAATATCCTCTTCTACCATATGGATTAGTTTTAATTTATGAGGCTGACTGGCTAAAAGTAAGCAAAAATATCCCGATGAATGAATTATTCCGCTCTCCTGTACCTATTTTTATAAATCATAAGCTGGAAAGTATTGTAGGGGAAGATTCCTTCAAATTGCTTAAAGGACAGGGAGAAGAATTTATTAAGCTTCCTGATAAATACCAGCAATGGAGCGAGGGTTTATTCAGCCAGCAAGCGGAGATAAAAGCAACTATTGCAACTCTTGAAAAAAAGATTGAAAATATTAGAAGGCTTGATTATACTGCTGAGATACTCTTAGGAAAAACGACTTCTCATCAACTATCAGATGAGTTAGCTCAGCTCAAAGACACTATAGCTAAACTGGAAAAGGAGATTGAATTTGCTCAAAAGAAGTTTGATCAGCTGAAAGAAGAATTATCTACCCTAAATAAAAAGATAGAATCCAGCGAAGACAGAAAAAATCAACTAGAAAAAGATCAACGTGAGATAAAGAAATTTGCAGAGGAGAGTAATTATCTAGAGGAGAAAAAAACAGAGATAGCAGAAATAGAAAAGGAAGTCAAAGGACTAGAAAAAAATCTGACGGAAAATCATAAGAATTTAGATCAAAACAGACAATTACAATTAAAAATAGAGAATCAAAAAGAATATTGGTTAAAGGACCTTAGAAGGTTTACAGCAGAGATTAAGGAGATTATTCCTGACTTGAAATTTGAAGAAAAAATAGTAGAAAAGGAATTGCAAAATTACCCTCAATTATTTGACTATCGTGAATCAAAGCTAAATTATTATTATCAAAAACTTCTAGATTTGGAGAGGGAAGAAGAAGCCAGAAGTACTGAAATTAAGTATCTTCGGGAAAAACAGGATGATTTAAGAGAACTAATTATAAATAAGGAAGAAGAATTGGAGGCTCTTGATTCTGATTGGCAGGAATATTCCTTAACTGGAGCTAGTAAAGAGGAGCTAAGAGTTGCCCTGAAGAAGCTTAAAAGCCAGCTTGAGGAACAGTCAAAAAAATTAAAAAAACTTGAAGAAGAAAAATTCACCTTGAACGGACAAATAGAAAGTGCTAAAAATCAGATTGATGAATTGTATAAGGAGATAAGTGATCGTTTCCATAAAACAGCTCGTTCCTGGTCTGATCTTGATCTAAATAAGAAAGAACTAGATATTGAGAAATCTATTAAGGCAGACAATAAGTATCTTAGGGAATTAGAGGATATGCTTGAAGAATATAAGGATAAGATAAATATCTTGGACAATCTTATCAACAAATTAGAACTCTATGAGCTTGATGCTGATAAAGGCGAAATAAATAGCAGGTTGGAAGAACAGATTAGAGATAATCCTAGTGAACTGGTGGAAAAGTGGGTTAAGGATTATCAGAATATTACTAAGAAACTTCGTGAGTTAAAAAGAAAAACAGAAGATGATTTTTATTCATTTAAGCGTAAGGTAAATGAGAGTATAAAAAATAAGATTTTGAAGGTAAAGATTACAGAAAATATTATTCAGGATTTCCGTAGTGAACACTATGATTTCAATTATGAAATGCTGGCTAGTTTTCGAGAATATCTTCATAATGAACTAAATCGTCTTGATGAAAATAAGGCAGAAGCTGAACAGGCTAGAAACCAGTGGGCAGAAAGATCAGCAATGCATGTCTTAAGGATAATTACCTCTATGAAAGAGATGATTAATAATATGGTATATCACAATAAAAAGGGTTATGCTTTTCCTTTGATCAGGATGCGTAGAAATGATTTTCTGCCAGAACTGGAAGATGAGATTATACCAGAACTAAAAGAGTATTTTCTTGAACTTATTGATAAATTTAATAGTAAGGATGTAAATATTGAAAGATTAAGTGAATCTGAATTAAAAAAATACACAGGGGATGCAGCTCTGTTTTCCCGGGCAGTTAGAGGAAGATATCCAGTACTACAAGTTTATAAAATGACAGAGAAAAATGAGTTTCGTTATGCTAAGCCCCAGGATTATTTCTATGCTGACTGGGAAGCAGTAATTCAAGGCAAAGGTGACATTTCTGAGGGTAGTGGTGGTCAATCTCTTTCTATTAATGCCTTTATGATGATGATGCTCTTAAACTACAAAAAACAGGGACTGGATAAAAGTAACCCCTGGACAGTTCTCTTCCTGGATAATCCTTTTGGAGCTGCTTCTGCAGCCCATGTACTTGACCCTGTTTTTGAGATTGCCAATAAGCTGAATTTCCAATTAATCGCTTTTGCTGCACCTGAGATTATTAAAACAGAAATTAGTGAGCGTTTTCCTGTCTTTTATCCATTAGAAATTGCTGATGATGAAAAAGGACGTGGTATTGTAAATATTAGTGGACAGGTGCTTTATGGTGAAAGAATTCGTCGTAGAGAATAAGGGGGTCTTAAACAGAGCTTTAACGGCACTTTACTATAGGATTATTATCGGATTATATCAAAGGGTGTGAAAGATTTTGGAGCAAATTTTAGTAAAATTCTATGAAGAATTCAAGAAAAAAACCTTAAAAGAAAGAAAAAGATTTCAACTTGCAGACTTAGAGGGATTTTTGATAAAGAAAACAGGTGGTGCCAGTGAATATCAATCTGTAGGAGGCTATCAGGCTCTTTATCAAGTAATTACGGAAAAAGAGAAAAAAGGAGAACTTATAGCAATTAAAAGTTCTCCTTATAACGGTCGCCAGCCAGCACTTAAAAGCCGCTGGCAGTTTCTTACCCTTGCTCCTGAAGGCTGGGATGATCATCTAATCTTTCGATTGTCCCGTCAATTGGATTTAAGCTATTATCTAAAAAGGCCAGAATTGCAGACAGAGAAACTGGCAAGTGAACTTATAAATGTGGCAGAATTTATGACAAATAAGGGGAATCGTGAATGGGCCAGTCGTGAAGAAAGGTCACTGGAGCTTTTTGCAGATGAGAAATTTCTAAGTTCTACTGCGGGAAGAAAGCTATTAAGTCGGCTTAAGCTTTCTCTAGCAGATTTGAAAGCAGAAAAATATAGTCAGATGTTTGTCTACTGGAATAAGGGTACTAAGATTAGTAAAGTATTGATTCTAGAAAATCATTCTGCTTTTATTGCCTGTAAAAGAGCACTGGAAGCAGGCTATGATATTTTAGGATATCCTGCGGATACTTTAATCTATGGACAGGGTAAGCATATTATTGATAGTTTAAAATTCATTGATGAACTCCTTATTTCTCAAGGAGAAACTAGAAAGAAGAATGGTGAAATACTTGAACATCAAGATTCAGAGAGGACAGAGAATCAAACCACTGCTCAGATATTAAAAAGTGACACTCTCAATGAAAATGGAGTGAATTTAGTACTGAAGCCTGAAATTAGATATGCTGGTGACATTGACCCAGAAGGCTGGCTTATTTACCATAGTCTTAAAGAAAAATATCCTGCTTATAGTCTTGAATTGTTCATGAATTATTATCAAGAGATCTTTAATAAAAATGATAGAGAAGCATACCCTATAAGAACTAGGCAGCAGAAAAACGAAACTATTCTTACTAAGATAAGAGAAGAGTTTATGGAAAAGGGACAGACGAATTTACTGGATATGGTTGAGGAACTCTGGAAAAATGACTTAAGGCTCCCTCAAGAGATTATTACTTATGAAGTTTTACTAGAGTTTTAGAAGCTTATATTTTAATTGGATATTTCTTGTGTTTCTTCTTTTTAATTGAAAACTAGAAAATTATGGTGTATAATTATAATATTGAGTATATGGGGTGATTAATTAACAGCTTCTAAAAAGAATTCTGAGAGGGCCAGGTGAATCTTATGAAAAAGACCTTATTAATAATTGTTTTAATTATATTTATTTTTATTGTAGCAATATTTTTTATTGGGAATATGCTCGTCGGAAATTATGCCAGTTATACCATAGAAACTGCATTAATAGCTGGTAATGCTACATTAGTTTATGATAAATTTAATATTAATCCGCTTATGAGAAGAGTCACTCTTAATAATTTTAGCTATTATGATGAAGATAGGCTGAGCTTTGAATGTGATGATTTGCAAATGAAGATAGGGTTTAGAATCTCTTTAGCTGCAATTAGAGACGGAGGATTTGGTATTGTTTTAGATAATGCTAATGCATCAGGAAGTAATATTCGTTTGCATGATTATATAGAATCATTGAGCCTTCAACTTGATAAAATGGATATATCATTAAAAGGATACTTAAGCGATAATTATAGAACTGATAATCATTTGAATATAGAACTTGATATTCTTGGTTTTGAATATGATCTAATTACCGGTCAGGGAAGAAATGAATGGGATCAGCCACTTAGTTTTAGTAGTGGAAACGTAATTGCTGATATAAGACCTCAAGTTGATGAATTTATGAATAGGGGTGATTTATTAATAAAGTTTTCAGATTTTAAATATAGTCTACCTGAAGAAGTGCAGTATTTAGAAGGAGAACATTTATTAAAAACATTAGAAATAGAAAAGATTAACCTTTCTTATCATATTAATGAATCTGTATTTTTTATTGACTCCATAGTAAATTCTAATCTCTTTGATGCTGTTTTAAATATAGAATTTGTGGAAGATAGTATTAATCCTTATATTAGAAATTTAAGTATTATATTAAGCAATATAAGTGATGCTGGAGAGGCAGTCATTAGTAAAATAGAAGATATGGAAGACATTCAATTTGAAAGAGATGTCGATAACAATGTGGTTATAGAAGCAATAGGTGAATTGAATAATTTAGAGCATAATATTTTAGGGCTATAATTTTGAAAAAGAGATATATTATTAGAATTAAAAAACTGGTATTAAAGCAACTGGTAAGTATATTTGAAAGGGGCAGTCTTTAAGGCTGTCTTTTTTGTATAATATTAAACAAGCAGGGATTCTAGCCTAAATGTAGAAATTAATTAAAGTAGGGAGGAATAATAGTGAATATTACAGTAGGAGTTGCAGCCCATGTTGATGCAGGTAAAACTACATTTTCTGAAGGGCTTTTATATCATACAAATACTATTCGAGAAATGGGTAGGGTGGATCATCAAAATGCCTACCTGGATACTCATCAGATAGAGAAAGAAAGAGGTATTACTATCTTTGCAGAACAGGCTGTAATGGAATACAAAGGTGATAATTATTATTTGATAGATACTCCTGGCCATGTTGACTTTTCAGCAGAGATGGAAAGAACTATTATGGTGATGGATTATGCTATTATCATCGTTAGTGCAGTAGAAGGTATTCAATGCCATACGGAGACAGTATGGCATTTGCTTAGGAAGCATGGGATTCCTGCTTTTTTTTTTATAAATAAGACAGATAGGGTAGGGGCTGATGTAGATAGAGTCCTTGATGAAATAAGAGCTAATTTAAGTGAAGATGCTCTTCTACTTAATAATTCTATAGAAGAAGAACTTGATGAAGATATTATTGAGTTTGTAGCTGAGAGAAATGATAAGCTACTGGAATTGTACTTAGATGGTAAATATGATAAAAAGCTCTGGATAGAAGAAATCAAAAAAATGATCAAGGAAAATAACTTATATATCTGTTCTAGTGGATCCGCTTTACAGGATCAAGGAGTCATAGAATTTTTTGATAATTTTCATCATTTAACATTTAGCAATTATAGTGATAGTAAAAAGAAAGATTTAAATATGATGAAAAAAGAAAGTGCCCATAAGCAAAAAGAAAAAGATTGTGCTTATGCTGCTAGAGTATATAAAATAGGTCATGATGATAATGCAAATAGAATAACACATATGAAAATATTAGATGGTAGTATAAATGTAAGAGATGAAATTACTTATAAATTTGGAGAAAAAGAAGTTTCTGAAAAGGTAAATCAAGTGAGAATCTATAATGGCAAAAAGTATCAAGCTGTAGAAAGGGCTGAGGCTGGTCAATTAATTGGAGTCTTAGGATTATCAAAAAGCAAGGTTGGACAAGGATTAGGTGCTTTACTTGGCAAAGATGCTATTTATAATATGGTACCTACCCTTAAGTCAAGTCTTGTATATGATTCAACGCTGAATGTAAAGGAAGTTCTGGCTGCTTTTAATATTCTTAATGAAGAAGATCCAGCTTTAAAGCTAAGTTGGGAAGAAGAATTACAGGAGATTCAAATCAGTGTTATGGGACCGATACAATTAGAAATTCTGAAAGCGATTGTCAAAGATAGATTTGATATTTCTGTAGATTTCGCTGAACCAGGCATAATTTACAAAGAAACTATCAAAGGTGAAGTAATTGGCTATGGTCATTTTGAGCCTCTTAAGCATTATGCTGAAGTTCACCTAAAGATAGAGGCTGGCAAAAGAGATAGTGGTATTGTATTTGAAAACCTGGCTCATGTAGATGATTTAAGCAAAGGAAATCAAAATCTTGTTAGACAGCATATATTTGAAAGAGAGCATAAAGGCTTACTTACAGGAAGTCCATTAAGTGATTTGAAAATCACTTTATTAACAGGTGCAGCACACAATAAACATACCCATGGAGGAGATTTTCGAGAGGCTACTTACAGGGCCCTTTGGCAGGGCCTAGAAAAAGCCGAAAAAATTCTCCTGGAACCTTATTATGGTTTTAAGATAAAAGTAGATTTAGATGATATGGGTAGAGTTATGTCTGATATTGAGAAGGCTAGTGGCTCATTTGAAGCTCCTAAAACTTTTGCAGATAAAGCTATTATTAGGGGGAGGGCCCCTGTAGCGACATTTATGAATTATCCTACAGAACTACTGGCTTTTACAGCAGGGAAGGGTATGATAAATTTAGTCTTTGCTGGCTATGATATTTGTCATAATTCAGAAGAGATTATTGAAAAAATTGCATATGATAAAGATGCAGAGAGAGAGTATAGCTCGTCTTCAGTTTTTTGTGCTAAGGGTAAGGGCTATATAGTACCATGGGATCAAGCTGAGGCTAAAATGCATTGTGGTTAATCTGAGAGAATTACTAATTGAAATCAATAGCTCATCTTGGAGCAGTAGTAAAAGATATTGAAAATATCTAATTCTGGAGTGATCTAATGAATAATAAAAAGAGAGTAAGTATAATCGTATTTGTATTAGTTCTTATAATAGTATCAGCTAATTTTTCTACAATTTATGCTGATATAGAAGTAGATGAAAATTCTTATACTAGCCATAAAAAGGTTTTGAGTATTGATATTGACGATAGTGATTCCCAACTTAATTATTCCTTAGAGGAGCGAATAAATACAGATAATATTATAATGAAATCAGGGATAGAAAGTTTTACTATTGATGAGCAGGGCCGAATATATCTAGCTAACTTTGCAAGTGGAAGTATAAAGATATACTACGGAAATGAGTATATTGATGAGATAGATATCTCTAATTTTACACAACTTAGAGATTTACAAATTCTTAATGATTTCCTTTATCTATTTGAAGATAAAGGCATAGTGACAAAAATAGACATAAATACTTTGGAGATAATAGAAAAGTATAGTATTCCATATATGATCGATGTTTTAAATGGAAAAGATAAAAATATTGATAGTAACGGTTATTCATTAATGAAATCCATGCCTGTAAGATTAATAAGTAATCATAATCATGGGCATAGTTCCCTTCTTTATGATAACAACTTTCAATTATCTTTTAAAGGAGTTAAAGTAAATCAAGTCAATATGGATAGATATTACTTGCCAAAGCTAGATGGACAGGTTTATAGACAGCTTATTGGGATTGATGAAAAATCTAATGTATATATATCTGGAATAGAATTAAGCCACAATAATGACAGGATTGAAATAAATGAGCTTATTTATAGATTTAATAAGAATGGAGAATTATTAGCTATAGCTGAGACTATTAGTGATAAAAATTATATTGTACCTTTTAAATATATAGATATAAATTATTCTGGAGATCTTTTTCAACTTTTAGTATTGGAAGATAAGGTGAAGATTTTTCAATTGTATTTTAGAGATATAAGTGAATTCGACTTAGACTTTGAAGAAAATAAAAGTCAGGAGTTACTATCCGTAGTATCTTCTACGATAAATGCTGAGAACGTAGATAGAAGGAAACTTTTATATCAAAGAGCCAATGAACTAATAAATTTTCAGTGGATATACAATCCTGAAATTCATGGATCAAGTTCAAAAAATGTTTTGCTACCCTTTTATCTAAAAAATATAGAAGAAGTTACGGAAAAAGTAGGTATCCCATATACTTGGGGAGGTTATGATTCTCTGAACACGAGAAGTATAAATCAAGCCTGGGAAAATTTCCAGGATGCCCTAAACAAAGGTGCTATAATAGGGAATGCTGGTGCAACACCCAATTATCTCCCAGGTACAGCTGGTATTGACTGTTCTGGACTTGTTTCGGCTGTATTAGGTATGAATTCTAGAAATCCTTCCTGGTATTTTCTTTATAACAATAATACAGTCAAAAGAATAAATTATGATAGACTGGAGTTCATGGATATCTTGGTTAAAAATGGTCATGTACTCTTTTATCTCAATCATAGTGAATATGGAATCAGATCAATTGAAACAAATGCCCTAGGTAGTGAATGGAAGGCTAAATATTATAAATGGTCGTGGCGGGCTTTACGAGATAATGATTATAGAGCTAGAGCTTATAGAGATCTGTATGAACTAGAGATTGATTAAAAAACTTGGATTATTGTAAAGAAAAAGTGTCAAATAAAAAATATCAGGGAGGAAAATATGATTGATAAGTTTCAAGATTTATTTGGTGATGATATTTCAAAGTATATACCAGATAATTTTTTAGAAATTTTTAAAAACAACTTGGAAGGTCAAATCGTAATCAAGGAAGAGGAGATAAACAAATATATTGAAGAACTTGATTTTAAAGAAGAGAGAGTAAAAGATGTTCATGTAAAAGTAAAAGATGATTTGCTTATTGTTCAAGGAAAATTAAAATCTAAAAGACTTAGAACTTCTGTAAATGTAGAGGCTAATTTTGAATTAGTCAACTGGAGTTTTGCTAAAGATGGTTATTTTTTGGAATTTGAACTGATAAATGATCCAGAATATAATGTGGAAGGAAATCTGGCTAAATACCTATCTGTAATGATAGCTCCAATAATTGATAATATGGTTAACAGCAATCACAGCGAAATGGATCTCTTTGAGGAAGATATCCTGGAATATAAAAATAGAAAGCTATATTTAAAGCTTGATGAGCATAAAGCTTTTAAAAAACTAATAAATAAAGAAATAAATATTGCTAATAAAAGCATAAGACCCATTGATTATATTACAATAAGTGATATACAATTAAAAGAAAGAAAAGTGATTGTTTCACCTGCAATAGAACTGCAAACTGGGGATAGTTTTTCTTTAGAGAAATTAATTGATTTCCTGGATTAAATCTAAATAGGTCTAATAAATCTATAAAAATATATATAAATCTAAAAAACAATAATGAAAGTAAAGGACTGCTGTTAAACAGCAGTCCTTTTTGCTAGGATGGACAGTATATTTTATTCAGCCAGCAGTTTATTTGCAAGATCTACAGCTTCTCCTGCATTTTTGGCATAGCCATCTGCTCCAATTTCTTTCCAACTATGTTTGCTAAAGGGTGCTCCACCTACCATTATTTTTACTTTATTACATTCATTATCATTGCGAATAGTATTAATTAGATTTTTAGCTGTATCCAGGAAAAAGTCCATAGTTATTGAAAGAGCAATAATTTTTGGCCTATATTCCTTTATGGCCTTAATCACACTAGAAGCAGGTGTGTTAGTTCCTAAGTAATAAGTATTCCAGCCATTTAGTTCAAACATATCTCGCACCATCATTAAGCCAATATTATGTTGTTCTCCACTAACAGCCAGCGCCAGTATAGTTGGCTTGTTATCATCAGTTTTTTTGGCGAATTCTTTCCGTAGTATGGCCATATGTTCTGTAATTATATTAGAAAAAATATGTTCATCTGCTACATTGATTTGGTTTGTCTCCCAGAGGTAACCTATCTTCTTCAAAGCAGGTTCAAAGATATCTTGATAGATACTTTCAATATTTGCTCCTTCACTTAATATCTTTTCAATAAATTGATATGTATTATCTTTCTTAGCAGATAATAATACCTCTAAGTATTTTTCTGCAATAGGGTTTATATCTTTATAGTTTTCTTCTTTTGAGAACTCTAGTATTTCTTTTATAAATGAAGGTTTCTTAGAACGTCCCAGTAAATAGTCAAGAGATACATCGAAAAATTCTGCTATTTGTATTAAGGTTTCCTGATTAGGAAAACGAGTATTTTTTTCATAATTAGCTATAGTAGTTTGTGCTAAATCAAGTTCTTCAGCTAAATCTTTCTGTCTTAGTTTTTTTTCCTTTCTTAATTTTTTTAAACGGGAAGCAAAATCACACATGCCTTGTTCCTCCTTATAATATCATGAGCTATATTTTAATCTTTAAAAAAAGTATAACACAGTTTGAAATAAAAATCTAGATTATCTTCAAAAATCACTTGCATTACTACAAAATGTGATATATAATGACAATATAATACGAAATGAAATAAAAAGTGGAGGAGATTTTTATGAAGAAAGATATTAATGTACTTGTAGTGGATGATTCACCTTTTGTATTTAAAGCGGTAAAAAGGTCATTAGAAGCAAAGGGACTTAATGTTATTGGAAATGCAAGAAATGGGAAAATAGGACTAGAATTAATAGAAAAATATAATCCGGATTTGATAACTCTTGATGTTACAATGCCTGTTATGGACGGTATTGAAACAGCCAAAAACATTTATAAAAAAAATCCTGAGGCCAAAGTTATTATGATGAGTGCCATGGGAGATGAGGCTCTTATAGGAGAAGCCAGAGAAATTGGGATAGATCATTTCATACATAAACCCTTTAAAGGAGATATGCTTTTTTCCAAGGTGAAGGAAATGTTTGGTGATGATATATAATGAAGAAAAATATTCTTAATACATACAGTAAGTTTTTTAAAAGATCTATACAGGAAGTGTCTAAGGAATTGTTGGATTTAGAATTTCATGAACTTATTGAAAAAAGAAATTTAATATCTCAAAAAAAAATACTTGTAATTATCGGTATGACTGGAGATTATCAGGGTAGGTTTTTGTTAGAAAGCTCTGAAGAGACAGCTGAAACAATAACAGAAATAATGAATTATGCTCCATTGGAATCAGAAGAGGACTTATATCTTTATATGGGGGAGTTTGCAAACATCTTATCAGGAAGATTAATTACTTACATAAATAATTCCGAGCAGAACAAAATTATAAGACTCAGTCCACCAGCTATATTTTCTGGGCGAAATTTGAAAATAAGTACAGACAATATAGAAGACAGAAAAATTTACTACGGAAATAAAGATATTTATTTGAAACTAGATTTAGCATTTAAAGGGGTGGAATAATGGGTATCTCCAAAGAAATTATTCAAGCCTGTGAAAATACTTTGCCTACATTTGCTTTTAGTATAAGTTTCGTATCAGAAACTAGAGAAATGACGCTTAATTCTTCAGAGGAAGTTAATATATTAATAGGTTTAAGTAATGGGTTACAGGGAAATGTTGTTATAAGTTTTAGTAGGAAAGCTGCCTTAAAAATCATCTCAGCTATGATGGGTGGAATGGAAGTAGGAGAAATAGATAATATAGGAGAAAGTGCTTTAGGTGAAATGGTGAATATTTTAATGGGTAGTGCAATAGCTCTTTTACCTGATAATATTATAGAACTATCACCTCCCACAATTGTTCAGGGAAGTGATATCTATCTAATGATAAGTAATATAGCTGCCCAAAAGATGGAGTTCAAAATTGACGAAGAAAGTTTTTTTATAAGATATGCTATACAATAATTATTTTCTATTTAAAGAGCCTAAAAATTACTTGTCTACAATTTTACTGGCTAGTTCTAGGAAAATTTTTATAGAAGGAGAAGGGGGTGGATGATAATGAGTGAGAATACTAAAACTCATACAAATGAATTTGCTGATGAGTTTTTGCAGGATTTTATAATAGAAACTAGAGAACATCTAGAATCTATTCAGATGGATGTTTTAGAATTGGAAACAGTTGAAGATTCAAGAGAGTTACTTGACAGTTTATTTAGAGGATTTCATTCTATCAAAGGTATAGCTGGTTTTGTTGAGCAGGGGCTAATTTTAGAGCTTGCCCACAAAAGTGAATCAATTCTTGATTTATGTAGGAAAGATAAACTACTAATTAACAAAAAGATAAGTAATTTAATTTTAAAATCAGCTGACATTATAGCGGAAATCTGTACTAATCTAAACCTACTTAATGATCAGGAATTTCTGAATACAGTCAGTACATTTATAAAAGAATTAGAAGACGTAGGTGAAATTAAGGAAAGGGTATTAGAAAAAAAAGATAAGAAATCTGTAAGAAAAAAAGAAGACATAATTATAGAAAAAAGTTCGTCTAGAGATAATTATAGAAAAAAAAATAAAGAGATCAGTCCAGTTGCTATTGATAGTAGTGTTATTAGAATCCCAACAAAAAAGGTGGATAATTTACTTGATATGATGGGTGAATTAATGATTACTCAATCACAGATGGAAGAGGAAGCAAAACACTTATTTAATGAGAATGATAATTTCATGAAAAAATTATTAAATGTGTCTAGAATAATGAAAGAAATGCAATCAATAAGTATGTCTCTAAGAATGGTCTCTTTGAAATCAACTTTCAACAAAATTGCAAGGATAGCAAGAGATACAATTGATGAACTTGCTAAAGATGTTGAGTTTCAAAGTGAGGGAGAGGATACAGAGATTGATAGAAATATAGCTGAAAAGATTCTAGAACCTTTAGTGCATCTAGTAAAAAATTCTATTAGTCATGGTATAGAATCTCCTGAACTAAGAATCGAGAGAGGAAAAAGTTCAAGAGGCTTGGTTAAAGTTTCAGCCTATAGTAATAGGGGGAGTGTATATATTGAGATAGAAGATGATGGGGATGGCATTAACCTGGATAAAATATATAAAAAAGCTTTAGAAAAGAAATTAATAGAAGACTCTGATAGATATACAGATAAAGAGATATTAAACTTTATATTTATGCCTGGATTTTCTACCAAGGAAAGTGTAAATACAGTATCAGGACGAGGTGTGGGTATGGATGTTGTAAAAACAGAACTTTCCAGAATAGGTGGGAAAATTGAGATTATAAATAAGCCAGGCCTAGGCTGTACTTTTATCTTGAAGATCCCTATCAATTTAGCAGTTATGAATGGCAGTATTATAAGTATAGCAGGTAGTAAATACATAATACCAACACTAAATATAAAAGAGATTGTCCAGGTGAAAGATAAAAATTCACTTGAAATAAGGGGCAAAAAAACAATGGTGAAAATACGGGAAGATCTAATTCCTATAATAGAAGTGTCAAATATATTTGGAAAAACGCTGCATAAAGACCCTCCTTTATTTCTACTACTGGAAATGGATAAGAAAGTAAAAGCACTTCCAGTAGATAGTGTTATAGATAGGAGAGAAATTGTAGTAAAACCATTAATAAAAGAATTTTCTAATTTGGATTATATTTCAGGAGCTTCTATACTTGGTGATGGCAAAGTTGCTTTTATTCTCGATGTTGAATTTTTATTTAATAATAAGTTTATTTATTAGATAATCCTCTTTAACTAATCAATGTCAACAAAAATAAGACTTAATTATCTATTATTATATCTAAAGAGAGGAGTGGCTTAAAATGAGCAAAAAAGAAGGCAAATATTTATGTTTTTCACTGGGCAAAGAAGAATATGGAATTGCTATTTTGAAAGTTAAAGAAATTATTGCCATGATGGAAATAAGTGAAATACCAGGGGCGCCAGTCTTTATAAAAGGAGTAATAAATTTAAGGGGAAAGATTATCCCTTTACTTGACTTAAGGTTAAAGTTTTCATTAGAAGAACTTAGATACACAGAAAGAACCTGTATTATAGTAGTTGAAGTAGAAGATGCTGGTCAGAATCGGCAAATTGCAATAGCAGTTGATGCTGTTAATGAGGTGGTAAAAATAGAGAAAGAAGATATAGAAGATGCGCCTGAATATAGTGATGATGAATCAAATAAGCTACTAACAGGTATAGCAAAACTTAATGAGAAAGTAATTATTTTATTAGATAGTGATAAAGCTTTTAATTTTAAAGAAGGTTTAAAAATAACTTCAATTAATAAGGAGTGATTGTTGTGTTAAAAAAAATAAATTTAAAAACTAAATTAATATCCGTTTTATTATTAGTCAGTTTAATACCTTTTATAGGAATAAGTTTCTTCGCCTATAATAGTGCAAGAAGCTCTATAACTCGGCTTTCTTTCAATAATTTACAGTCGTTTTCTCAAGAAAAAGAAAATAGCGTGGAAAATTGGTTTGATAATATGATTAGTAATACAGTGCTTTTAGCTCAGACGGGAGACTTTTATCAAGCCCTTAATGACCTGGAGGAGCAAAGTGTAGATTTGAACAGCAGTACTTGGGAAGAAAGTGAAGAAAGGATTTCCGCATTAATAGAAACTACAATAAATGAGTTTGACATTGCCATGATTAGTGTTCTAGATCTTGATGGACAAACAGTTTATTCGTCAGAAGCTGAAGCTATTGGTTCTGATTTAAGTTCTAGAGATTACTTTGCACGGGCAAGACAGGGGCAAATTACAACATCTGAAATGTTTTTTTCTGATGTAGTTAATGATAATGTAATGGTTATAGCTGTTCCCGTTTATTCCGAAGGTGAAAGTGGTAATGTAAATGGGGTTTTAGTAAATATAGTTACCCAGGGTCTTTTGACAGAGATGGTGATAGATGGTATAGAGCGCCTTGGTGAGACTGCTGATTTCTATCTAATCAATGAAAGAGGCTATCTGTTAACAGAACCAAGATATGGAGAACATGATGTATTATTAACAGGGTTTAATACAGAAGGTGTAAATAGACTTACCAGGGAAATAAGGAATAATAATATTCTTTATCAGGAAAATGCTGAATATGAGGATTACAGGGGGACTATGGTATTAGGGTCTTTGAACATTATTCAACTTCATGATAGGGTCTATGGTTTTGTAGCAGAAATAGATTCAGCAGAAGCTTTTTCAGAAGCACTTAGAATGAGGACTATGATTTTTTGGGTTTGTTTAATTGTAACAGCTCTTATAGTTTTTATTGGTTGGTATTTCGCTGCTTCTCTAAGTAAACCTATAATTAGAATCTCTGATTCTTTAAAAGAAGGGGCTGAACAGGTAGCATCAGCTTCTGAGCAATTATCAGCATCCAGCCAGCAATTAGCTGAAGGAAGTGCTGAACAGGCATCTTCTCTTGAAGAAACGTCAGCGACACTGGAAGAATCATCTTCCATGGTTAAACAGAATACTGAAAACACCAAACAGGCAGCTTTGTTATCAAATCAAGCTAGAGAATCGGCAAAAAAGGGTAATCAAGAAATGGAAGAGATGATGGAGTCTATGTCCGAACTGAAGGACTCAAGTTCTGAAATTAGTAAAATAATCAAAGTAATTGATGACATTGCCTTTCAAACAAATATCCTGGCACTTAATGCTGCAGTTGAAGCAGCAAGGGCTGGAGATGCTGGAATGGGTTTTGCAGTAGTAGCAGAAGAAGTTAGGACCCTGGCTCAAAGAAGCGCTAAAGCGGCAAAAGATACAGCAAATATTATAGAGAAAAACATTACACTAGCAGAAAGAGGAGTAGAAGTATCTAATGATGTAAATACTGCACTTACAGGTATCTATGGACAAACAGAAAAACTGAGTGAACTTATGGATGAAGTGGCAGCTGCCAGTGAAGAACAGTCTAGAGGTATAATGCAAATAAATCAGGCAATGTCTCAAATGGATCAGGTGGTTCAGGAAAATGCTTCATCAGCAGAGGAAAGTGCTTCAGCTTCTGAAGAATTGTCAGCACAGGCCCAAAATATGCAGGAAAGTGTCAGCTTGCTTGTTGATCTGGTAGATAAGAAGATAAACAGAAAAGGGTATAAGAATAAAAAGATAAACCCTGAAAAAAACAGTGATTTTCAAAGAAAACTAGGCTTTAATAGTAAAACTGATTCCATGGATAATGAAAAAAAATTGGAGAAAAAGTACAGGGATTCTAAAGGTGAAAGTCAGATTTCCCCTGAAGATATAATTCCTTTAGAAGAAGATAAAGGTGATTTCTAAAGTGAGGTGCCATAATGCAGCATATGAGTAGTGAAGAATACAGGAAGTTTCAAAAATTAATACACGATAGATATGGGATTTATATGGCAAGTCACAAAAAAGAGATGGTTCAGGGGAGACTGAGGAAAGTCATGCAGCATCTTGGTATGACAAGTTTTCAAGACTTGTATAATTCTCTCTTGAGTAATGATCGCAGGAGTTCTATATATTTTGAACATGAAGTTACAACACATAAGACAGATTTTTTTCGTGAAATCAATCATTTTAGATATTTAGCTGAAAATATCGAACTTATTATGACTAAAAACAAAAGGATAGAAAGAAAAAAGGAAATAAGGGTTTGGAGTGCTGCTTGTTCTACTGGTGAAGAAGCATATACTATAGCAATGGTTTTAAAGGAATATCTACCAGCAGATATTGATGTAAAAATCCTGGCTACTGATATCAGTAGCCAGGTACTGGCTGAAGCCCAAACAGGGATTTACAAAGAAAATGATGAACAATTGAGTAGTTATTTTATTAATAAGTATTTTAAAAGGAAGAAGAATTTTATTGAGGTAAAAGAACAATTAAAAGACTTAGTTACTTTTCGTAGCTTTAATCTTATGAAGCCCTTCTCTTTTCAAAATTATTTTGATATTATATTTTGTCGTAATGTAATGATTTATTTTGATAATAAAGTACAGGGAGAGTTAGTAAAGAAGTTTTATGATGTTTTAATTGAAGGTGGACTTTTTTTTATTGGTCACTCAGAAAGTTTGAGTCAAAAAAAGCATGATTTCAAATACTTACAGGCTACTATATATGAAAAATAAGATGAATAAATATATTGCCCTGGTAAGTAACTCAAATTTTGCAGTTGGTAAGTTTATATAGACCACCTGCTTAGGCATTTGTTGGAAATTAGCTTTTCCGTGAATGAAGTTATGGCTAAGCAGGCTTTATGCGGTATATTTATCTGCGAAGTTTGAGTACATAATTTATAACTATGTTCTTAGCTTGATATTGGAAGGATGAAGGATATGAGTACAATTAAAGTATTGATAATAGATGATTCAGCAATGGTAAGAAAAATATTGAAAAGAGAGCTTGAAAAAGAAAAAGAAATAGAAGTAGTTGGAACAGCCCCTGATCCCTATATTGGAAGAGATAAGATTATAAAATTAAAACCTGACGTAGTTCTACTTGATATAGAGATGCCTAAAATGGATGGCTTGACTTTCTTAGAAAAACTTATGCGTTATTATCCATTACCTGTAATTATTATCAGTTCTCTAGCAGAATGTGGAGGGGAGCTTGCTCTTAAAGCCATAGAACTTGGGGCCGCTGAAGTTATAGCAAAGCCTGGTTCATCATATACAATAGGTGAGATGACAGTGCAGGTTTGTGAAAAGATCAAAGCCGTCAATAAGATGTCCTTTAAAAAGTATTTAAAAGAAGATAATTTGGAGATTAAGAAAAGTGAAAGAGAAAAGAGTACTGATACTAAATCTTCATTATTAAAAACCAGTGAAAAGATAATAGCCATAGGTGCTTCTACAGGAGGTACAAAGGCTTTGAAAGTGTTATTAAGTTCTCTTCCTGCTTATATGCCTCCTATACTTTTAGTACAGCATATGCCCGAACATTTTACCAGTTCATTTGCCAGGAGTTTAAATTCTATCTGTCATTTGAATGTTGAAGAAGCCAGTGATGGAGATCTCTTGAGTTCGGGTAAGGTTTTATTAGCACCAGGAAATAAACATATCTTATTAAAGAGAAGTGGTGCCAGTTTTTATGTCGAAGTAAGTGATGGTGAAATGGTACATCATCAAAGACCTTCTGTAGATGTATTGTTTAATTCAGTAGCCCAATACGCTGGAAGAAATGCTATCGGTGTAATCCTTACAGGTATGGGAAAAGACGGAGCTAGCGGCTTACTAGCTATGAAAAAAGAAGGTGCTTATACTATAGCCCAGGATGAAGCCAGTTGTATAGTGTATGGTATGCCAAAAGAAGCAGTGTCCCTGGGTGCAGTTGATGAAGTTGTGCCTCTGAAGAAGATATCCAGCCTATTATTAAAGAAAACCTAACACACCAAACGGGGACGGTTCTGCAAGACCAAACGCAGAACCGTTCCCTTATTTGGTGTTTGGGGATTAAAAAACATATTGCTTTTTTGAATAATTAGGTATATATTAGGATTATAGTAATAATATATGTAAAGTAAAGGATGATGTTAAATGAATAGAAGTGATGTTTTATGAGAGCTTGGATAATATATAAAGCAAAGGAATCAGAGCTTACTGAAGAACACTTTGAAACAAAAAGGTTTTTAGAAGAAGCTGAACAAATGGGAATTAAGATTAGTGTTTATCGACCTGATCAGATAGACGTTATAGTTACAAGTGAAGATAGAAAAAGTATTTTTGTTGACGGCCATCAGGTACCATTGCCTGATTTTGTGTTGCCTAGAATGGGCTCAGGAACTTCCTATTTTGCCCTGGCTTTAATTAGGCATTTAGAGAGGCTGGGAGTTTTTTGTATAAACTCATCTGTTAGTATTGATACAGTAAAGGACAAACTCTTTACACATCAGATTCTGGCTGAAAGCAGATTACCAGTACCGAAAACAATGCTACTAAAATTCCCGGTAGATCATGATCATGTAGAGGGACATATGGGGTTTCCTCTAATAGTGAAGACCCTTTCTGGTTCTCTAGGGAGAGGTGTTTTTTTAGCTGAAAATCGAGATAAGTTTGAGGATTTAGCACGTATCATTGAAATTGCTAATCCTAATATGAATATAATTCTTCAGGAAATGATTCAAAGCAGCTATGGTAAAGATTTAAGGGTCTTTGTTGTTGGTGGGCGAGTAATAGGTTCTATGATGAGAGAGTCTAAAGATAATGATTATAGGGCTAATTATTCGGCAGGAGGAACTGTAAGGAGCTTTCCATTAACAGAAGAAATAGAATGGCTGGCACTTGAAGCTACAAAAATATTAGGCTTAAATATAGCAGGGGTAGATTTGTTGTTTGATAAAGATAATAACTTTAAAATTTGTGAAGTGAACTCATCTCCAATGTTTAAAGGAATGGAATCCTGTAATGATATCAATGTTCCTGAAGAGATATTTAAATACATTAAAACCAGGGTTAATCATAGCTAATCAAAGATGCACGATAAACATAAGAGAAAAAAGAATGCATAAGCAAATTTACTTAATGAGTTTTAGGTAGAGTGTATTGGATTTTTAAAATTATAAATCTGTTATTATGAAAATATGGAGGTTAGAGGATGGAAATAAAATATTCACAAGCGGCAGAGTTAGTTTTGCCTTATACTTTTGATGCAGACAAACATTATTATACTAAGGTGGTAAATGCACAGGCACATACTCTTGTTGCTTACTTTATGAATATGGGTAAAGAGAGAATCATCGAACGATATTGCCACTTAAACCCGCAGATTGATTCAAATTATTTGAAGTCATTAATAGAATATAAACCAAAACATATATATTGGACCGGAACTGATTTATTTCATGTAACTACAGCAAAGGGTAACAAGAAAATGCTTGTTGTAGAGACAAATTCATGTCCTTCAGGTCAAAAATCGATGCCAGTATTAAATGACCATCAAGAAATGGGAGGATATCGACGTTTACTTGAAGAGTCTTTTTTGCCAATGTTAAATTCTAAAAGGTTGCCAAAGGGTGATTTTGCGGTACTATATGACAAAAACTATACAGAAGCATCTGGATATGCTTCTGTTCTTGCTGAGTTAACAAATGAGAAAGTTTATCTTGTTACTTATTATAATGAGGATGAAAATCCTTCTGTAAGATTTGTAGATGGGGTAATGGAAGTAAGAGATGCAGATAATATTTGGCATCCTATTAAAGCAGCATACCGTTATGTTACTCAGAAACCATGGACAAGAATTCCTGTCAAAACCAAGACCTTTATTTACAACCCTATTATAGCTTGTCTTGCTGGAGGGAGAAACAAATTAGTGGCTTCAAAGGCTTATGATTTATTTAATGCTGAGATTAAAGATCATGGACTTAAAATATTCACACCAGAAACTATTATGAATGTAAGTTTAAAGGAAATTCCCCTCTGGATAAATAGATTTGGTGGACATGCAGTAATTAAGAATCCTTACAGTAATGCTGGTCAGGGCGTATATACAATTACAAATCAAAAAGAGTTGGATGACTTTATGAATATGGAACACCATTATAAGAACTTTATAGTTCAGAGCTTAGTAGGTAATTATGAATGGAGTACTACAAGTTCAGAAGGAAAATTTTATCATGTTGGTACAGTTCCAAATAAAAGAAAAGAAATATATGCATCTGATGTGAGGTTTATGATTGCTAGTACTCCTGCTGGTTTTAAACCTGTTGCTATGTATGCAAGAAAAGCAAAAAATCCTTTAAGTAGTACTCTTGATGACTCTGGAAAATCATGGGATATGCTTGGTACAAATCTTTCAGTTAAATTAGATAATGGTTGGGATAGCGATGTAAGCCGTCTTAAACTAATGGATCGTAAGGATTTCAATATTTTAGGCCTTAGCTTGGATAATCTTATTGAAGGCTATATACAGTCTGTTTTGTCAACTATTGCACTAGATAAGATGGCTAAAAATCTTATCAACACAAAAAAACAACTTAAGAAAAGGCTTTTCTCCTCACTTAATCCGGATCCAGTTCTGATCAAAGAAATCAAAAGCTAAATCTAAATTTAAATTTAAATCTAAATCTAACTACCAAAGCTCCAAACAGGGGACGCTTCTTGTTTGGAGCTTCTTTATTTTTAGGAATAATAAAGAACATGCAGGTCTTTCTTCTTTTTACACGAATATTAATTATGAGGAAATAATTTTTTTTGAATTATTATTTTTGAAGGGGCGCGAATCTAAGATGAAGAGTAAAAGAAAGTATTTGATAATAGTAATTTTCTTAGCCATCATAATCATCCTAATAAGCACTAATAGAGTACATCTTTATCGTTCTGAAATGAATTCTAGCAGGAGTGTATCAAAATCAGTCTCAGGAAAAGATAATTATATGGCAAGTAATTACGCTGACAGGATTGGTATTTTAATTACTGATCTTAGTCAAGAAACTAGTATAAAGGAAAGACAGGCCCATTATCTAAAAGAATATTTGTTAGCAAGTGGATATCCAGAAGTTTATCTTTTGCAGGGAGAGAACTATGATAATGAAACTGTTGACTTAATATTATTACTGGATCTAGAAATGGATTTATCACCTATGCCTTTTTATAAAAAGGGAAACTATAATTATGCAATTACTACAATTTCTTATTTTGATGGTCCTGAATATTATGGGCAGGATCAATTTTCTATAAGATTTAGTGGTGAAAAAAACATTAAATTCTATGGACTTATATCCCGTAGATTAGGGCATAATTTGTTAACAGAAGCTGCTGCCAGGAATTTTGTAGAGGACTTTAATAAAAATTTAAATGAGAGTTTTGCTACAAATTATACAGAGAATCTTGAAAAAATCAATATTTTGAGCTCGAATTTGCGATTAAGAAATAGTCTTGAAGATAGCTTATATCAGCAGTATTCCCATTTGCTGCCTGATAATAGTGAAGATATTTTTATTTATCAGGATAATAGAATGGGTGAAAAAACTATTATAAGCCTAGTAAGTGAAAAAAGTATTGAGGAACTAGATGATTTTTATTTGGAAATAATTGAAGGACGAGATCAGGAACATCATGGTTTTTTTGAATATGTAGGGGGCCGCAGAGTATTTGAAGGCTTTTTCCCATATGAAGAAAATATAAAGATTGATATTAAGTATTTAGAAGAAAGGGATTATCTTTCTCTTGATGAATTTTCAGGAGAGTACGTTATAGAAGATATTGAGCTTGATAGAAAGATTATTAATATAATTGTCCAGGAACCCAGTCTGCCTGTGCAAATTTTGATGGGGATTTATTGGCCTGATACTAATCTTAATCAATTACAGGAAGTATTATTGAAAGAAAGTAGTGAAAAAGATTTTTATTATTTTCTGGCTTTAACTAGACTTCAACTTTTGCAGTTGGAAGAAAAAGTTGAGCAGGGCTTACAAATAGATGAGCAATTATTTGCTGCTGCCCTGGAAGTCGCAGCTAATTTGGATAATAATAATTTTTACCCGGGAGCAGATAGCTTTTATCGCGCTCAGATATATCAGATAGCTGCTGATAATTTTGATGATAGTAGCTTTATGCATAAGGCAGTTGAAGAATATAAAGGTCTTGTGAATAGATATGGAAAGAGATTTTATGGATATGGAGCCTCAAAAGAGCTTGAGGAGCTTGAAAAGAATAAGGAGAATAGATAAGTAGTTAAAAACAGCAAAAAGAGAACCGTCCCCTGTTTGGTGAGGGAATTATGATTAGAGGTGGAATATGATACTAAAAATGCTAAAAAAAGATTTCTTACGAAAAAAATTAATAACAGTAGCTGTATTTATATTTATAATGTTGTCAGCATTACTTATGAGTAGTGGAATTAGTATTGTTGTCAACTTATTACAGTCACTTGATTACCTCTTTGAAGCATCATCTGCTCCTCATTTTGTACAGCTTCATATTGTAGATAGGGATGAAGATAAGGTAGATGAAGCGGAAATCCGTGAATGGAGTCAAAATAACCTTTACATAAAGGAACATCAAATAGGTCAAATGGTAAATATACATGGCTCTAATGTTTATATTAATAGCGATATCCCAGAACATGGTACTGTTATGGATTTATATTTTGTAAAACAAAACAAAAGATTTGATTTTCTTCTTGACTTGAATAATGAAGTAATCGAATTAAGTGAAGGAGAAATCGCTGTACCAATATATTATATGCAGGAGAAAAATCTATCTATTGGAGATAAGCTTGTTATTAGAGAAGATGATCATGAGTACGTTTTTGTAATTGCTGATTTTCTTAGAGATGTACAAATGAATCCTTCAATTATTAGTTCAAAACGCTTTTTACTAAGTGATTATGATTTTGAAAGAATTAATTATACTGTAGGAGAAACAGAGTATCTTATTAGCTTTCAATTACTGGATCAATCTTATTTCAATGAGGTTAGTAATGACTATCTTCAGAGTGGTTTGCCTCAAAAAGGACCCACTATCGGCTCCCATTTATTTAGAATCTTTAATAGTCTGACTGATGGATTTATTGCCGGAATTATTATATTTATAAGTTTATTATTAACTGTCATAGTCTTATTATGTTTGAGGTTTATAATTATACTAAGCTTTCAGGAGGATTATAAGGAAATTGCCGGGATGAAAGCTATTGGTATTTCATCTTCTGATATCAAAGCTATCTATTTAATAAAATACATTACTTTAATCACTAGTGCTTCTTTATTGGGTTATTTTCTCTCATTTTTTATAAATGATCTTTTTTCTCAAAATATCCTTCTTTATATTGGTGAGGCACCAGGAACAATTTTTACAACTATATTACCTCTTATTTCAATCTTTTTTGTAGTTGTACTTCTTACTATTTTCTGTAAGATTATCTTGAGAAGACTGGGTAAGGTTTCTGCTGTAGAGGCCTTAAGAATGGGAGAAATGACAGACAATAAGTACAGTAATAAAAAATTTACCCTTTATAAAAGCAAAATATTAAGTCCACCAATATTTCTAGGGATAAGGGATGTATTATTGAACTATAGAATTTATACTGTGCTTTTTCTAGTATTTCTTTTATCTACTTTTATAGTTATTGTACCAATAAATTTTTATAATACTATTGAATCTCCAGAGTTTGTAAGATATATGGGGATGGGAAAAAGTGATATATTTGTAGATTTACGACATACAGAACGAGTTGTAGATGATTTTTATGCTATGATTGAATATCTTGAAAATGATCCTGATGTGAAAAAATATAGTTCCTTTGTAACAAGCCAGTATGAAATAAAAAATTTAGAAGGTACTTATGATAGGATTTATGTAGAAACTGGTGATTTTAGAGTTTTTCCATTAAATTATCTAAAGGGCATGGAACCAGATCGTTCAAATGAGATAGCCCTTTCTTATCTGATTGCAAATGATTTAGGAAAAGAGCCTGGGGATAATGTGGAGCTTATAATTGATGGTAAAACAAAATCTATGTTTGTTACAGGTGTATATCAGGATATTACAAATGGAGGAAGGTCAGCAAAGGCCAATATTCAGCCAAATTATGAAACTGCTTCATGGTATAATATAAATATAGATCTTAGGACTGATATAAGGACTAAGATTTTAGAATATGAGAGTATATTTCCTGATGCTACCATTACAGATATGCAGGAGCATCTACGAGAAACCTTTGCTAATACTGTTGAGCAGTTGAGACTTTTAACTGTCTTTGCTAATATTGTTGCCTTTGTGCTTATCGTATTTATAACATCCTTATTCCTAAAAACATTAATTGCTAAAGATATGTCTCAAATAGCTATCAAGAGAAGTATAGGGATTCCAATTAAAAAAATAAGGATAGAATATCTAAGTAAAGCTCTTTTTGTTTTAAATTTAGGAATAATTAGTGGAACAATAATTGCTAATACAATAGGGCAAAGAATTTTAGGAATAGTGTTTTCTTTTCTCGGGGCTGCAAATATTGAGTTTGTAATTAAACCCCTTGAAACCTATGTCTTGATACCTTTGATGATGTTAATAATAGTAAGCTTAACAAGTATAATAAGTATCCGCTCAATGAAGAAATATTCAATAGCAGATATTAATGCTGAGTAAGGCAGAGAAAGGAATGGAATTTTTATGACTACTATTTTAAAAGCTAGAGATATATGCAAAACTTATGTTTTAAATAAAAGAAAGAGTCATGTTTTAAAAAATGTAGATATTAGTATAAAAAAAGGCGAATTTCTTTCTGTTATGGGACCTTCTGGCTCAGGTAAAAGTACACTTTTATACAATATAAGTGGCATGGATAAGATGACTAGCGGTAATGTCTCACTAGATGATAAAAATTTAGAGGAATTATCAGAAAAAGAGCTATCAAATTTGAGACTAAATAAGATGGGATTTGTATTTCAACAAATAAATTTAGTGAAAAATCTTGGTATATTAGATAATATAATTTTACCTGCATATATGGCTAAAAAAAGAAGCCGTGAGCATATAAATAAAAAGGCTATTGAATTAATGAAAAAGGCTGGAATTGTTGAATTAGCAGAACATGATATTACACAGGTATCAGGGGGGCAACTACAGCGAGCAGCTATTTGTAGAGCATTAGTTAATGACCCTTTAATATTATTTGGGGATGAACCTACAGGTGCCCTTAATACTAAAGCAAGCAGAGATATACTGGATATATTTCATAATATAAATGAAGAAGGAACCACAGTGATGTTGGTTACTCACGATGTAAAGGTAGCCGCCCAAAGCGAAAGGGTGCTTTTCATGATGGATGGAAGTATAGTGGGAGAATATAAGCTGGAAAAATTCAAAAAAAGTAATGAAGATTTAGTAGAGCGAGAAAGAAAACTATCCAAGTGGCTACTGGATATGGGCTTTTAGATATAGTTTTTTGTTTCGACGTTAATTATTATCAAAGAAGACGGGAAAGTTTACCTGAATTATAGGAAATGTGACGTGAGCTAGATTCTGGGCTAAATTCTGGAAGTAATCTATGAAACAGATCTAAAGTAATAGAATTTAATCTAGAAGATAGTAAAATAATAACAATAGAAATATAGATTGATATAAAGGATTAATAAAACTATTTTAAATCAGGATTATCCTGTTATTACAGTATATTTTACAATTAACTGTATTTCTGCTAAAATAAATTTGTGCATGTAGCGAAAACTGAGTTAACTAAGAGTTTATAAAAGAAAGGATGATAGAAATTTTAAAACTAAGCATTGAAAATATAAGAAACAAAAAAGACTGGCAAGATGCTGGAATAAATTTGCCTGAATTTGATTATGATCAGGTAGCTAAAAATACTAAAGAAAACCCTACTTGGGTTCACTTTGGTGCTGGTAATATCTTTAGGGGTTTTACAGCTCTTGCTCAGCAAAAACTTATTAATGAAGGTAAAGCAGATACAGGTATTATAGCTGCTGAAACCTTTGATTTTGAGATTATAGATAAGGTTTATGTTCCTAATGACAATATGAGTCTTCTTGTAACTATGAAGCCAGATGGTAGTCTGGAGAAAGAAGTGGTAGCAAGTATTACAGAAGGATTAGTTGCAGATCAATCCCGTAAAGAAGATTGGCAGCGCTTAGAGCAAATTTTTGCAAACCCTAGTTTACAAATTGCTAGCTTTACTATTACAGAGAAAGGCTATAGCTTGAAAAACATGTCAGGAGATTATTTTGATTTTGTCCTTGAAGATATGGAAAGTGGACCTGAGAAGAAATTAAACCATGCTATATCCAAAGTAACAGCTCTAGCATATATTAGGTACAAAAATGGCCAACTTCCAGTTGCTTTTGCCAGCATGGACAATTGCTCACATAATGGAGAAATACTACATAGTTCCGTTGAGACTATTGCTAAAAAATGGGTGGCAAA
This sequence comes from Halanaerobiaceae bacterium ANBcell28, assembly GCA_037623315.1. GTDB lineage: Bacteria > Bacillota > Halanaerobiia > Halanaerobiales > DTU029 > JBBJJH01. Next base: position 101,511 of record JBBJJH010000009.1, on the reverse strand, counting down.
TGGTCTTGTAGAGGAAGAGTTCTTGACTTATCTTAATGATGAGGACAAAGTAACATTCCCCTGGTCAATGATAGATAAGATTACTCCTAGACCATCTGATACTGTTAAAACTGAATTAGAAAAGATAGGCTTTGAGGATACTGAAATAGTACAAACCTCAAAAAATACTCATATTGCACCATTCGTAAACGCTGAAGCTCCTGAATACTTAGTAGTTGAGGACAAGTTTCCTAATGATAGAGTTCCACTAGAAGAAGCAGGAGTATATTTTACTGATAGAGAAACAGTAGATAAGGTAGAAAAAATGAAGGTATGTACCTGTCTAAATCCTTTACATACAGCTCTGGCTGTTTATGGTTGCTTACTTGGTTATACTTTAGTAGCTGATCAAATGAAAGATGAGACCTTGAAGACAATGGTTGAAAAGATTGGCTATGAAGAAGGCTTGCCGGTAGTTGTAGATCCAGGTATTCTTGATCCGAAAGACTTTATTAGGGAAGTTGTGGAAGAAAGATTGCCTAATCCATATATACCAGATTCTCCTCAAAGAATAGCAACAGATACTTCACAAAAAGTAGCTATCAGATTTGGTGAGACTATTAAGGCTTATGAAGCGAGGGAAGACCTTGAACCCAAAGATCTAACAGCTGTACCGTTAGCTATTGCTGGCTGGTGTAGATATTTATTAGGAATTGATGATCAAGGTGATAAGATGGAATTAAGTCCAGATCCAATGTTAGAAGAGTTAAGTGATTATCTTGAAAATGTTGAATTTGCTAACCCAGATTCTGTAGGTGATAGCTTGAAGCCTATCTTATCAAGTGAAAGTTTAATGGGTTCAAACTTATATGAAATAGGACTGGGAGAAAAGATAGAAAGCTACTTTAAAGAAATGATAGTAGGCAAAGATGCTGTAAGAAATACTCTAGTGAAATATCTAGGATAAGTTTTTAAAAACCTATAGAACCTATTGGGGGATGGTTCTTCGATAGGTTCTATTAATTTAACTGAATAAATACATTATCATGATATAATTATAGGAAGAGAGAAATTAGTATTTGCTTATGTGAAAGAGTTTATATTTGGTGGATACGTTAATAGATTTAATGACTACAATTTTTTGGTTTTTTAATGTATAATAAAGTGATAAATAGGCTTTGCTATGGCTTAAATATACAATTTGTAAAGGGGGCTTTATTATACATGATTGTTCAAAAAGTGTATCAAAACATAGAAAATGATACTGAGATAATCTATCAGTTAAGCAGTGGTATAAAAGTGATAAAAAGAGATGAAAACTTAGTGAAAAAATTTAATATAAAAAAATGGGAAGAACTTAGTTTTATTCCTGAAGACTTTAAAGAAATTAATCGTAATATAAGTGAGGAAGAAAAAAAGGATTTGAGCTTGTTTCTTAACTCCCAAAAAGAAGGGGATAAGGGCTTTAAACAAGTATGGCAAAAAACAAAAAATAAGGTGAAATCTGTCTTTATTAGAAAGGATAAGTCCTAAATAAGAAAGGATGAGTTCTAAAAGAGCTGTTTATAAGAGTTAATAAGCCTAAAAGAGAATTTAACGGATAAAACCTTCATCTTACACCTGAAATCTTCTTTGCTTTTCTTTGTTTATTTTTGTATAATGCTCTTAATAAGATAAAATTATAAAAAAAGTCTTTAAAATTCGAACTTATAAGGAGCCCTTTTAATGTCAGAATCTAAAAAACGCATAACTTACAAACAATTATTTCTGTTCTTCTTACCACTTGCAGTAACTCCAACTATCATTGGGACTAGTCATTCTATAGTAGATGCAGCTTTGGCCCGCTTACCTTCTCCTGAATTAAGTATTGCTATTTTTCATGTAGTAAAGGGTTTATCGAATATTATAAAAGCCCCAATTTATATGAGTAGACAGGTAACTGCTTCTATGGTAGATAGTCGAGAAAGCTATTTTCTTACTATGAAGTTTTTGACTTTTTTTTGTGGACTATTTCTTTTTATATTAATGGCTTTAGCCTTTACACCTCTTGGTGAATGGGTTTTTAGAAATATTATTGGTTTATCTACAGCAGAAGAAATTAGTTTTGCATATATGTCTTTACGAATCACTTGTTTTTTACCTATAGTTGAGTTATTAAGAAACTCTAATCAAGGATTGGTAATAACCCTTGAAAAGACTAATCTTATTTTGCCAGGAATAATTTTACGCTTAGTATTTGTTTCTACATTACTCTGGTGGACTGTTCAAACACAAGCTATAACAGGAATTGTGGCCGGAAGTATTACCTGGTTAGCGGGAATAGGTATAGAAGGTTTGTTTATTTTGGGAAGTGTTATCTACTTATATAAGTCACCGGCACGAGCCGCTGAATTAATGCCCCGAACTAATAATACTAAATTGACTTACAAAGATGTAGCTAAATTTTTTATACCCCTGGGATTAATGATGTCTGTAGGAGCCTTTATATACCCTATCATACAAAGTAGTTTAGCCAGAAGTGTTTCACCAACACAGGCCTTGGCCGCTTTTGGAGTAGCCATGGGTTTATTGTTTGTATTAACAGGTTGTTTAAGTATGCTCCATAATGTTTCTTTGGTATATGCTGATAAACATGGTGATGAGAATTGGTCTTATATTTTTAAGTTTTGCTTATTTATAGGTATAATTATAAGTTTGATTATATTTATAATAGCAATAACTCCAATTGGTTTTTGGGTTTTTAATAGTATTATTGGGGTTTCAGTAGAAATTACAGAGATTGCTAGAAGAATAATGCTTGTATTAGCAATAACTCCATTGTTTAGGGCAATAAGAGAAGCTTATTGGGGCTTATTGATGACCGAGAGAAATACTAGAGTAATTGGTGTTGCCAAACTTGCTAATATAATAGCTCTTCTTATATCTATTGTACCAGCTCTTTTGATATTACCAATTCATCCAGCAATAATAGGTGCTATTGCTTTTGCTTTTGGTGAAGCAGTGGAAACACTGCTAATATGGTATCAAGCTGTAGCTGATAAAGCACTTATACGCAAACAAATAAAAGGATACTTGAGAATGACAAGTTAGTTGAAATAATGTTCAAGACGTAAGCTTATTAAAGATTTAAAAAAGAAGGGGAGATTTAGCATATTAGCTAAATCTCCTTTTTAGGTTTTAATGGTTTTTTCTCATGAAATACTTTTTCATGAATTTAGGATAGGACTCTCCATCCCAGTCTTCTAATTCTTTTATAAATTTTTCTACTATTATATTTGCTTTTTCTTGACTTATCTTACCGTCCTCTACTTCTTCTTCCATTCTTGATTCTAATTCAGAGATTAATTTACTTTTCTTTTGCTCTAGGGTGAGTTTTTTAAATTCTTTAATCTCTTCTAAACGTTTATCAATACTTTCATTTAATTCATTTGCTTTTTCTTCTGTTATTTCTCCATTTTTTAATTTTATCTGTATTTTTTCTTTTAGGCCTTCTAACACTTCTTCCGGTTCTTTATCCCTTAACTCTTTATGAGAAAAATCTCTATTGCAGTATATACTTTGCTCTTGAATAGAATTATTTACTTTTATAGCCGAAGGACTTATACTATTCGCGTTAATACCTGTAACAGCAATACTTGCAGAGAAAGTAACAATAAGGGCAGACGTGGCAAGTGCTTTGCCTAAATTCAGCTATATCACCTCCTTTCTTTTTTAGTATTTACATAAAAGTCATTAGATATAAATTAATTTTTATATTTTTTATTGACTTAGTGACACACCTGTCATATAATCATATTATAATTAAAATATATTTTTTAACTAGCATATGACAGTGATGTCATATTGATATGAGGAGCGATAAGATTGCCTAGTAAAACATTTTTCAATTTGCCAGCAGAAAAAAAAGAAAGGATTGTAAAAGCTGCTCAGGAAGAATTTGCACATAATCTTTTTAAGGAGTGCAGTGTAGCAAGCATTATAAAAAAAGCAGAAATTCCTCGCGGTAGCTTCTATCAATATTTTGAAGATTTAAAAGATCTATATAAATATACAATGGATATAATAGCGGAAAAGAAATTAGAATATTTTAATAATACTATGGCTGAGATGGATATAGAAAATATTGAAACTATAGAGCTTTTTAAAGGATTATATAGAATGGGTATTAAATTCGCCAGAGATAATCCTCAATATGCTGCTATAGCTAATAATCTATATAAAGAAGAGCGTAAATTTCGAGAAGAAATCTATGATGGTTTTGAGGAAAAAGGTCTTGGTTTTTATAAGAATATTATTAAAAATGGACAGAATCGAGGTGATATAAGCGAGAAAGTTGATGTAGAGATTCTTTCTATCATGCTTTATAGTTTAAATATGGAATTTGCAGACTTGTTTTTAAAAAAAATATTTATAAATCATGATAATTTTGAAGAAATGTCTGAAGAAGGTCTTACTGAGTATCTAGAAAAGCTAGATAAAATGTTTTATATTATTGAAAATGGAGTAAGATAGTTATTTTTATTCTAGTAATGAAAAGTGACTTTGTTTCTTTTAGAAATTATATTTTAAGAGGGGGAGTTTATAATGTTTAAGGTAAATGATTTAAAGTATTGTTACCCAAATAATGAGGAGGACACAATCAAGGGAATATCTTTTGAGATTAAAGAAGGACAGATATTTGGATTGTTGGGTCCCAGTGGAGTAGGAAAAAGCACAACACAAAAAATATTGACAAAACTCATTGATGATTATAGAGGTGAAATAAAGTATAGGGATCATAATTTAGCCTCATATTCTAAAGATTTTTATCAGGAAATAGGTGTTGGCTTTGAAATGCCAGTTCATTTCTCAAAATTAACAGCAGAAGAAAATCTAGAATTTTTCAAAAATCTTTATAGAGAGACGGCAGATACAGATCAGTTGATGAAGAGATTAGGTATCTATGCTGATAAAGACAAAAAAGTTGGAGAATTTTCAAAAGGTATGAAAGTACGCTTGAATTTCATAAGGGCTTTATTGAATAAACCGAAAATGTTATTCTTAGATGAACCAACAGCTGGATTAGATCCTAAGAATGCTAGAATTATCAAAGATATGATTGCTGAATTCAAGGATAATGGTGGAACAGTACTTCTGACAACACATTTGATGAATGATGTAGAAGAACTTTGCGACCAGGTGGCTTTTATGGCTGATGGAAAAATAGCAGCAATTAATTCTCCTAAAAATTTAAAACTAGAATATGGTCAAAGACAATTAGTGATGGAATATAGTGATAATGAAAGCCTAAAAGAGGCTTCTTTTAATCTTGATAATTTAGGAGATAACGAAGATTTCTTAAGTATTATTAAGAACAAAGAAATTGTAACAATGCATAGTCAGGAAATGACTCTTGATAATATCTTTATAGAAATAACAGGGGTGGAAGACTATGAATAATTTTTTAAATCTTTTTATTGGAGAAGTACAGAGGATGAAGAAATATCATATATTAAGTGCCAGTGTGTTTGTTTCTTTTTTCTGGATAGGCATGGTACACTTGCTTAATGTACCTGATATAACTTTCCTCTTTCTTATGGTAGTCTTTTTTGATCTTGTTTCTATGTCTATTCTTATGGTTGGAGTTACTATCTTCTTTGAAAAACAGGAAGGTGTTCTAAAATCGTTAATTGTATCACCTATAAGTAAGACGGAATTCCTTACAGCTAAAACTTTAGGAAACTTAGTTTCAAATATAGTTACAATTACAATTGTATATATATATGCGATAATATTTCAGGACATTAATATAAATTTGTTAGCTTTTATTGGAGCATTTTTCTTAGTAGGTTTATTTCACACATTTGTTGGGATGCTTCTTATTTATAAAAGTCGCGATTTTACTGAATTATTAGTAAAGATGATGACTTATTTTTTACTCTTTATGATTCCTGTAGTATTTGAGCAGTTTGGATTAATCACATCCAGGCTCTATTCTAACGTGCTTTATATCATTCCAACAAAATCAGCTGCGACTTTACTGGAGGCTGTTGCAGGGAATGTTGACTTGTGGGAAATTCTTATATCTGTATTCTATTTAAGTATAGGCTCAATTATTTTAGGTTATTTTGTGTTTAAGAAATTTAAAGATTTTGCTATCAGAGAGAGTGGTGTTTAATATGTATAAAACCTTTCTAATTAGTGAATTGAAGAAATGGGCAAGAGAGCCTTTGACCAGACTTCTAGTATTCTATCCCTTGATTTTTGGATTGATTGGAAGATATCTATTACCTTATCTAGCAGAAACTACTGATTTTGTTTTAGAACAGTATGCAGATATAATACTGGTTGCGCTTACTTTGATGATGCCACTTGTTTTTGGGGCTTTAATTGGCTTTTCCATGCTTGATGATAGGGATGATAATATTCTATCAGCTGTAAAGGTTACACCTTTAGGTTTAGGAAAGTTTTTTCTATTTCGCTTGATAATGATATTTTTCTTTGCCACTTTAGCCTGTATCTTTGTAATTTTGTTTTCAGATATTCTTAGTCTTGATTTAAGTAGAGTAATTGCTATCTCTATCCTTGCTGGTTTATCAGCACCAGCCACAGGGATGTTTATTAATTCCTTTGCTAAGAACAAAATTGAAGGTTTTGCCGTAATGAAAGGATTTGGAACCTTAATAGTTTTTCCAATAGTAGCAATGTTTTTTCTAGATTTTAAAGAATTGTTTTTCTCCTTTGCACCAGGATTCTTTCCGGCTAAAGCCTTAAGTGCTTTAATACGTGGAGAAGAGGCATTGTTTTTAACTTACAATCAGTATTATATTATTGGTTGGATTTATGGGATTGTCTTGAATCTGTTGGTATATAAATTGTTTGTTAATAAAGTGAAGGAGTTTTGAGAGAAAGGTTTTCTATTTTCAGTTTCACTCAATTAATAATTTTGTGTTTTAGAAGGTTGATAGAGTTTCAAAAAAATAGTAAGGATGAAAAATAGATAAGCGCAGCAAAATTTGCTGCGCTTGTTGTCGTGTACTTACAGAAATGATAGTTATTTATTATTTAATTCTCTTACCGGTCTTGCTTCAATATAGCCTCTATATCCTCTTAACACTATCATCTCCCTTTTCTAAGAATCGGTAATAATCACGGATGTCAGCAGGTATAAAAAGTTTTACAGGTGGTGTATTCTTCTTATATTTGTTAGGACTGATACCGAATTGTTTGGAAAAAGCCCTGGTGAATCCTTCATGTGAATCAAAGACAAAATCAAAAGCTACATCAATAACTTTTGGGTTTTCATCTCTGAGACTAAGTGCTGCCTTAGAAAGACGTAATTCTCTGATATATTCAAAGGGAGTTTTATCTAATAATTCTTTAAAGATTCTCCCGGAATGCCAGGGGGAATAGCCAGCGGCTTGACTTAGTTGATGAAGGCTTATATCATTTTGAATGTTCTCGTTTATATAGTTTTGCATCCTTTGAACTGCATTTATCTTTTCCCAATTTTCCATGATATCACCTCTAAGATGATTATAATATAATTATGCTGGGGAGTTCTTGACTTCAATTGCTCAACTAAAAAATATTTCCAGAAATTATTGATTTTTAATTTGCTTTTATAGTAGCATATGGAGGAAAAAGATGCAAATTTATCCGTTCTGCAGTAAAATAAATGACGTTCTTTAATGCTGTGTCATCTGTAGGAAAACGAAATGCCTATAATCTAGGATGGGTACGGAAATTACTTTTTAGACATATAATGGATTATATATATTAAACGAAAGGGGTAATACTATGTCAGAATTTCAAGATGATATTCCAGAAGAAATATTATCAGTTTTAACAACTTCTACTTTTAAAAAGCTATTAAGTTCTCAGAGTATTAAAATTGCAGAAATAAATGCGGTTTCAACCCTGTTATTAAAAGCTAAAATTCCCTTTAATTTATCATTTTCTACTGGAACTAGAAGAATTGCTTCTGCTGTTAAGTTTACAATCTATGTAAAACCTAATACAACTATTGATATTGAATTACAGTTTGAATCAGGATCTACTAGTTTTTAATCATTTTTTCTTGAAATTTTTACATTTTTGGGATAGACTAAAATCAAGAATAAAATTTATATTACAGGAGTGATTAAAATGATAAAACATATAGTAATGTGGAAATTAGCAGAAGAAAATAAGAAAGAGAATTTGGACAAGATGAAAAAAGTATTGGAAGATTTGAAAGATAAGATTGAAGAAATTGTTGAGATTGAAGCGGGTATAGATATAAATGGTTCAGAAGCTGCTTATGATATTACCTTATATTCAAGTTTTAAAAGCGAAGAAGACCTTGATACATATCAGAAGCACCCGGATCACTTGAAAGCAGCAGAATTTGTTAAAAAAGTTGCCATTGATAGAGCTGTAGTTGACTATGAAGTATAATCTTTTGTCTGGTCTGATACTCTAGCCATAAGATAATCAGCGAAAGTGGTGATTTTAATTTATGGATGAAAAATTAAAAAAACAGCTTGATTTTATCTATGAAGTAGATAAAGTCAAAGCAATTTTTAGGCATACAAAGCTATTTGATAATTCCAGATATGAAAATGATGCAGAACATTCATGGCATATAGCCATGATGGCAATTATATTATCTGAATACGCCAATGAAGAGATTGAACTTGCTAAGGTTTTAAAAATGGTCTTAATTCATGATTTAGTAGAGATTGATGCTGGCGACTATATTGTTTATACTGACAAAGTCGAGGAAAAAGCAGAGAAAGAGATGGAAGCAGCCAAAAGAATATTTGCTATCTTACCAGAGGAACAGGGAAAAGAACTATTGGAACTCTGGCAAGAATTTGAAAAAAGAGAAACCCCGGAAGCACGCTTTGCTGCAGCAATAGATAGATTGGAACCTCTAATGCAAAATTATTATACAGAAGGGCATGCCTGGAAAAAACATAATATTTGTTCTAAAGATATTCTAAAAGCTAATAAACATATATCAGAGGGATCAGAAAAGTTATGGGAATATGCAGAAGGTATGATCAGGGAGTGTGTAGATAAGGGTCTTATTAAATAGTACTGAAGTGGATGGAAATGCTAACTTTTTAATATATCCTATCTTGGTAAAGAAATATTAAAGGCCTGGAATTTAGAAAAAATTATAGAAAATAAGTATATGAAAGTTATACTAAAATTAAATGTCTATACAAAAAAGGTAGAGGGTAAGCCCTCTACCTTTTCACTTACTTATTCTAAAATATTAAATTAATATTTTCTGTAGTATTATTTAGGCATGAATCAATCCCGAGTAAATTAATATGAAAAATATAATTAATTGTGATAAATATCATAGCGTCACTATATAGAAGCCTATATAATGTACTTAAGCTTGAAAATAAATATGAAATTTAAAATAAAAAAATACAAAGGAGAGATTATTATGCATCAAGGATGTCCAGGTTCACGTATGAGAGATTTTAGTAAAAAAGAAACTGTAGAAGAAGAAGGTAAAAGAGTATCACAATTGAGACAATGGCCAGTTCAAATGCACTTAGTATCACCGGAAGCACCATATTTCAAGGGAGCGGATGTAGTTTTAAGTGCTGACTGTGTAGCATATGCTTTGGCTGACTTTCACAAAGATTATTTAAAAGATAAAAGTCTGGCTATCGCTTGTCCAAAACTTGACTCAGGTCAGGATATTTATATTCAAAAAATCAAAAGCTTAATTGAAGATGCAGAAATTAATACTTTAACTGTAATGATTATGCAAGTGCCATGTTGTAGAGGTTTATTAAGTATGGCTAAGCAGGCTTTAGAGAGTTCTGAAAGAAAGATACCTGTAAAAGCAGTTGTAGTCTCTATTGAAGGAGAAATTCTTACTGAAGAATGGGTTTAAGCTTATGCATAATTAAATATACGCAGACAAAGACTTCATAACGGCTTCTATTACAGTTGATTATGTATGAAGACTTATGTGGAAAAAAAGAGCTTAAATCAAAAAAACTGAGAATATTAATATATATGGAGGTGCAAATAATGGAGAAGTATTTAAATCAAGGTGTTCAGGCTGTTATTGAAGAAAACCCTCGAGTGGGTGAGATATTAGATGAGTTTGGCATTGCTTGTACTACCTGTACAGCAGGATCCTGTCTTCTAAAAGATGTAGTTGGTATTCATAATCTACCAGCAGAAGAAGAAGTGGAATTGATGTATCAGATAGAAAAAGCTTTATATCCTGAGCGTGATGTAAAAAAACCAGAACTGAAAGTAGAGAAAACTACTAAAAAAGAAATAACTTATTCACCACCAGTTCAACAATTAGTAGATGAGCATAAGCTTATCAAGAGGTTGCTGGCTATGCTTCCAGACCTGTTAGAAAAACTAGATGAAAATCCAGATAAAGTATGGCCTTGGATTGCTACTGCATCAGAATTTAGTAGTAATTATGCTGATAAATATCACCATGCAAAGGAAGAAGATATACTTTTTAAATACTCAGATGAAAATTTAGAAATTATTCAAGTGATGTATGATGAGCATGTTGAAGGAAGAAATCATGTGGCAGCTGTTAGAGAAGCGGCAAAGAGTAGAGACAAGGAAAAAGCAGTCACTCATTTATTAGCTTACAGAGAATTATTACAGGAACACATCAAAAAAGAAGATGAAATACTTTATCCCTGGATTGACAGGAATTTATCTACAAAAGAGGTAGGAGAGCTATTTTCTAAATTTGCTAAAGCAAATCAAAACGCAGTGGATCTTAATCCTAAAAAATATGAAACATTTGTTAGAGAAGTTGAGGAGGAATTGGGATATGCTTAATCAAGGTATATCCTGATTCATATTTTACAACATAAATTATTTAAGAAATAATAAAGTAGTAAGTTCTATATAGTAAAATAATTTTAAGGTCTAGTATAGAAAGGAGTGTCCAATGTTTGTAGAAAATATTAATAACTTAGCAAGTTCAGCTAAGGCTAAGGCAGATTATATAGAAAATAGTTTGTTAAGGTTTATTGTATTGGCAATATTTGCTGGCTTTTTTGTAGGAATTGCTGTCATGTTGGTTTTCTCAGTAGCAGCACCTTTGCATGCTGTAGATTCACCATTTACAACTTTAGTTATGGGCGCTTCTTTTGCACTTGCATTGAGCTTAGTGATATTTGCAGGATCAGAATTATTTACTGGTAATAATCTAATTACTATTGTAGGTTATTTAGAAGTAGAAATTAATTTTAAAGAAATGAGTAAACTCAGCTTATGGGGCTTTATTGGTAATTTATTAGGATCGATAATTTTTGCCTGGCTGGTTTATCAATCTGGACTTATTTCAGAACAGCCTATTGCAAATTTCATACTAAATAGTACAGAAATAAAAATGAACCTCCCTATAATGGAATTATTCTTTCGAGGAGTATTGTGTAATATTCTGGTAACCCTAGCTATATGGATGTCTTTTAAAGTAAAGAGTGATACTGGAAAATTAATACTAATTTTCTGGTGTTTGTTTGCCTTTGTAGCCAGTGGTTTTGAGCACAGTATAGCTAATATGTCTCTTTTCTCCATGGGACTTTTTATCCCACATCCTGAGACAATCACTGTAATGGGTTTTTTACGTAATATGATTCCTGTGACTCTAGGTAATGTTCTAGGAGGAACTTTTTTTACTGGTTTTCTTTATTGGTATGTTTCCAATAATAAAGAAGAAAAGGATGAGAAAAAAAGTGCTTTTCAAAGAAATACTGCCCTCTAAAAAGGCGGTATTTTATTTTTTTGAGCATCTAAATTTACAATTTATTTAATATATGCTATAATATATTCACATTAATTTAGTGGGAATTAATTAAGGAAAAATTTTATTGCTTCTCGGATATTTTATATATTATTTAGTGAATATAATCTCAAAATAATAGGAATTATTGATTCAAATGGTACATGGAAAAGTTCTTATATCTTTTTTAAAATTTAAAAATCATAAAAAGTATGGGGAGTGTGGAAAAGACCTTTAATTATAGTTCTTACTGATGTAATTAATACATAAAATCAAGGAGGAATAAACATGAGTGAAAGTTCTTATAATCCGTTAGAAAATGCACAAGCGCAGTTTGATAGTGTAGCAAAAACAATAGGTTTAGATGAAGCAACATCTGATTTATTGAGAGATCCTATGAAGGAGTTCCATTTCTTAATTCCTGTAAAGATGGATGATGGCAGTACCAAAGTATTTAAAGGATATCGTGTGCAGCATAATGATGCACGGGGTCCTGCTAAGGGGGGGATTCGTTTTCATCCCCAGGAAACTGTAGATACAATCAGAGCACTTGCTATGTGGATGACTTGGAAGTGTGCAGTGGTTGATATACCTTTGGGTGGAGGTAAAGGGGGCGTAATTTGTGACCCTCGAAATATGACTGAACGTGAGCAGGAAAGATTATGTCGTGGCTGGGTTAGACAATTATATAAAAATGTAGGGCCTACAGTTGATGTCCCAGCACCAGATGTAATGACAAATGCTAAACATATGCTTTGGATGTTAGATGAATACGAAATTATTACTGGAGAAAGATATCCTGGATTTATTACTGGAAAGCCTGTTGAAATGGGTGGATCCTTAGGTAGAACTGAAGCAACTGGTTATGGTGTTATATATACCGTACGCGAAGCGTTAAAAGAGTTAAATATTAAAGCAGAAAATACTACTGCTTCTATTCAAGGCTTTGGTAATGTGGCACAATATGCTGCAAGATTATATCAAGAATTAGGAGGCAGTATAAATGCTGTTTCATGTTGGGATAACAAAGATAAGAAAGCATATACTTTTCTTAAAAAAGATGGATTAGATATTGAAACACTAATTGATATCTCAGATGCTTTTGGTTCAATAGATAAAGATAAGGCTAGAGATATGGGTTATGAAATATTAGATGCAGAAGCATGGTTGGAACAAGATGTGGACATTCTTATCCCTGCTGCTCTTGAAAATCAAATTACAGTTAAAAACGTGAATAAAATTAGTAAACAGGTAAAAATTATTGCTGAAGGAGCTAATGGTCCTACTACTCAAGATGCAGATGAAATTATTCGTAAAAGTGATATCTTCCTTATTCCAGACTTTTTAGCAAATGCAGGAGGAGTAACTTGTAGCTATTTTGAACAAGTACAATCCAACTCCAACTACTATTGGGAAAAAGAGGAAGTTCTAGAAAAATTAGATACAAAAATGACTTCTTCTTTTAAAGATGTATATAAAGTTATGGAAAATAACAATTTATATATGAGAGATGCTGCTTATGTAATATCAATTAATAGAGTAGCACAAGCAGTGAAAATGCGAGGATGGGTGTAAAAAAGGTGGTTTTTAATGAAAACCCAGGATCAAAAAAATAAATTTATGCTGGATGACTTAAAAGAACGAGCAAAGGAATTAAACTGTCTTTATCAAATAGATGAGATATTGAATAATCAGCAATTATCTCTTTCTGAAATCTTTAATGAATTGATCAAAATAATTCCATTGGGTTGGCAGTATTCAGACTATTGTAAAGCAAGGATTGTCTATGATAACTACAGTTATCAGCTATCAGATTTTTCAACATCTATAATATCACAGATTTCTGAAATTCGTGTCAATGGGAAAAATGTAGGAACTGTTGAAGTTTATTATAGTAGTGATATAAGTAAAGAAAAAGATGACTATTTTCTTGAAAAAGAATACAAATTAATAAAAACTATAGCAGATCGAATTGGACAAACTATTTTACAACGACATATGGAAGAAGTTCTTAGGGAGTGGAATATCTCTAGACAGAACGAAGATAATAACAAAGAAAAGCATAATGAGTGGATGGTTATAGTTGATTTGCTAAAACGGACAGACCAGGAGATGCTTCTTCATATTTCTCGGAAAATGTTAAATTATCTTTTTTCTAGGGGAGTTAATGAGGCGAAAGAAGTATTATGGGACTTTGATTCCACTTCTAGATTACCCTATAATAATGGAGAAGTAAATTATCCTACAGAGAAGTTATTATTAGATGATATAGCAAAGATTAGTGCCAGGACTTTTGAAATTGCCTCAAATTATCTTAATGATAAAGAGATAGCTATGAGGTTAACAAAATGGATACAAGCCGAAAAAGCTTATTCATTAATTAGAACTATCGATAGAATTGATATAAGTCTGAGAGAAGTTATTGATGCTATTACCCGTTATGGTAATATTACCGGGGGGAATAATATACTATACTCTCCTACTAAACATTGGTTGGTTGTTGCTTTAATACGTACTTTTTTATCTGAGGATTTAGATTTTACTACTAAAGTAAGGCAACATATAGACATAAATGATTTCTATAAGCTTGTAGACAAATTAATTTATCCTAAAGAAAGTCATGGAAAGATTGGTGGAAAAGGAACAGGTTTGTTTGTAGCTCAAAAGATTTTAGAAAAAGCTAGTAAAGAGATTCCAGAATTAGCATCAATAAAAGTGCCAAAAACCTGGCATATAACTACAGATGAGCTTAAAGAATTTTTGCATTATAATAATCTCGATGAATTAAATATACAGAAGTATAAGGAATTATTTGAAATAAGAAACGATTATCCCAATATTATTCAAATAATGAAAAACTCCCAGTTTCCTGAAGATATAGTTAAAAGTCTTGCTATGGCTTTGGACGACTTTGGTGAAAATCCTTTGATTGTAAGAAGTTCAAGTATACTGGAAGACCAAATGGGCTCAGCATTTTCTGGTAAGTATAAGAGTCTTTTTCTCGCTAATCAGGGTAGCAAAAAGGAACGTTTAAATGCATTAATGGATGCAATTGTTGAGGTGTATGCATCTATGTACAGTCCTGATTCTATTCAATACCGTGCAAAAAGGGGATTATTAGACTTCCAGGAAGAAATGGGAATTATGATTCAGGAAGTTGTAGGAACGCGAGTTGGAGACTATTTCTTTCCGTTATTTGCTGGTGTGGCTTTTAGCAATAACGAATTTCGCTGGTCGCCTAGATTAAAACGAGAAGATGGTCTAATAAGGATGGTAATGGGTTTGGGTACCCGTGCTGTTGACAGGGTAGGAGACGATTTTCCTCATTTATTATCTCCAGGTCAGGCAAATATAGAAGTAAATACTGTTCCTGAAGAAATATATAAATATTCTCCTAAAAAACTAGATCTAATAAATTTAGCAAAAAACACTTTTGAAACAATTGAAATCAAGTCTTTCCTTAAAGAAAAAGGCTCTTCAATTCCTAATATAGAAAAGCTTCTTTCTATATATAAAGACGATTATTTAGAAAGAGCAAACCCTTTTAATATCGATTATGAGCAAGATACATTAGTAGTTACATTCAATTCCTTGCTTAAAGAGACTTCATTTATTAAAAAGATGAATGCTATATTAGAGACATTAAGTAAAAAACTTGGGACAGCAGTTGATATTGAATTTGCTTCAGATGGAGAGGATTTATATTTACTACAATGTAGACCTCAAAGTTTTTCTCTAGAAAATGCTCCTCCGCCAATTCCAAAGGATATTGAGGAGAGAGATATTATTTTTTCAGCTAATAAGTATATATCTAACGGAATTATTAGAGATATTTCTTATATTGTCTATGTTGATCCAGAAGAATATTCTATGCTTAAAGAATATGATGAGCTAATGGATGTAGCTAAGGCTGTTGGTATTCTTAATTCTCTTTTGCCAAAGCAAAAATTTATATTGATGGGGCCTGGTCGTTGGGGCAGTCGTGGAGATATAAAAATGGGTGTTCAGGTAAGTTATGCAGATATTAATAACACTGCAGCTTTAATTGAGATAGCAAAAAAGAAATCTAATTATATTCCAGAGCTTTCTTTTGGAACTCATTTCTTTCTAGATTTAGTTGAAGCTAATATACGCTACCTTCCCCTTTATCCTGACGATGATGAAATAGTTTTTAATGAAAGGTTTCTGAAAAGCTCAAAAAATGTTTTGACTCAACTTCTACCTGATTTTGAACATTTAGAGGAAGTTCTTTATGTTATTGATATTCCTAAAAAGACTGCTGGTAAACGACTTACAGTTTCTATGAATGCAGATTTAGAGGAATCTCTTGCGTATTTATGTCAGTATACAAATAAAGATTCTGAATCTGATAAGCAGTTAAAAAAAGAAAAAGAAGAATCCTATCAAATAAACTCTTCATCACAGGAGAACTTTTGGCGTTGGCGATATTATATGGCTGAACGTATTGCAAATATTTTAGATTTTTCTGCATTAGGTATTAAAGGTATTTATCTTTTCGGTAGTACTAATAATGGCAGCGCAGGACCAGGAAGTGATATTGATTTATTAATTCATTTCGTAGGTTCACTAGAACAAAAAGATGAATTAATGATGATATTGGAAGGATGGAGCCAATGCTTAGCTGAGATGAATTATATGAAAACTGGCTATCGATGTGATGGATTATTAGATGTACATTTAGTATCAGATGAAGATATAGAAAAGAAAACTGTGTTTGCTTCTAGAATTGGAGCTATTACAGATCCTGCACAGGCTTTAAAAGTTGAAGAATAAATAAAAGTCACTAAAATCATAAACCGTCCTAAAGGACGGTTTATGATTTTAGTGAAGACATTATAATAAAAAAAGACTTTCATTATTAACTATACTTTTCTTACATACTCATAAAAAAACAAGGAATTTTTAAAAAAAACGTGAAAGATAAAAGTAAATATGTTAAAATTAGATAATGAAAGAAATTACTTATTGGCTATAAGTAGAATAAGATAATAAGCTAGGAGTGAAAAAATGGATAAATTTAATATAAGCGAAGAAAGAGCTTTTGAATTACTTGAGAAATATGGAAGTCCATTGTATGTATATAGTGAAGAAATATTAAGAAAGCGTTGTAGAGAAATAAAAAATCTCATAAAAAATAAAAATTTTAGAGTTAATTATTCAGCAAAGGCTAATACAAACTTGGAGATATTGAAAATTGTAAGAGAAGAAGGATTAGATGTTGATGCTATGTCACCAGGTGAAATATATTTAGAAGAAAAGGCTGGGTTTAAAGCGGATCAAATTCTATATATAAGTAATAATGTCTCCATGGAGGAGATGAAATTTGCTATTGATAGAGGTATTAAAGTGAGTGTTGATTCATTAGCACAGTTAGAATTGTATGGACAAATAAATCCAGGAGGAGAAGTGGTTATACGTTTTAATCCTGGTATAGGTGTAGGACATCATGAAAAGGTAAATACAGGTGGGAAAAAGACAAAATTTGCTGTGCAAAGAGAGTTTATTCCAAAGGTTAAGGAATTATTAGAAAAATATGATCTGAAACTAATTGGGATTAATCAGCATATGGGTTCTTTATTCTTAAATGGGGACAAGTATATTGAAGGAGTTAAAAATCTTTTTGAAATAGCCAAAGAATTTTCTGCACTTCAATTTCTTGATATTGGTGGGGGTTTTGGAATCCCATATCATGATGATGAGGATAGACTTGATTTAGAGGATTTAGGGAAAAAACTAGACAAGGTCTTTGCTGAATTTGTAGCTGAATATGACAATAAAGATATAATACTCAAAGTAGAACCAGGGAGATATATAGTAGCAGAATCAGGTGTTTTACTAGGAAAAGTTTATTCTATTAAAGAAAATTACGGCATAAAATATATAGGGACTGATATTGGATTTAATGTATTAATGAGGCCTATGCTATATAATTCATATCATAAGATTAATGTCTTGAAAGATTTGGAAAATAAAGATCTTGAAAAAGATATAAATGAAGTAGTGAATATAACAGGCAATATATGTGAAAGTGGAGATTTAATTGCCAAAGAGAGAGAATTACCTAAAATTAATCAAGGAGATATTATTGCTGTTATGGATGCTGGCGCTTATGGTTTTGTGATGTCTTCAAATTATAACTGTCGCTTAAGACCTGCAGAAGTATTAATAAAGGAAAATGATAAAGATATATTAATTCGTAAAAGAGAAAGTTATAAAGATCTTTTAAAAAACTTTCCTTCTATATGATAGAAAATAGAATAGTTATATTTAAAGAGCTTAGTATAATTTATCTTGATTAATTAATATTATTAGCAAAATTGTCAGCTTGATTAATTATATATGAGGTGGTTATCATGAAAAAAAAGATGGTATTTTTTTGTCTCATAATTATGGTGTTTATATGTTTACTTATATTAATACTGGCTATTGATAATACACCTCTATTTTCTCTTGCTATTTTTAATAGTAATGGAAATGTTGAT
The DNA here is from genome assembly GCA_037623315.1 of Halanaerobiaceae bacterium ANBcell28. Classification (GTDB taxonomy): domain Bacteria; phylum Bacillota; class Halanaerobiia; order Halanaerobiales; family DTU029; genus JBBJJH01. Next base: position 83,271 of record JBBJJH010000009.1, on the reverse strand, counting down.
TATGTTGATTCTGACTTACTTGAACAAGTTAATGAAAAGAACCAAGATATATGGGAGGAAGATGAAGATATAACTATTGATTTTCCCCCATCTTCAAATTTTGATGTAGATCTAATAGAATTAAGCATAGAGAGTAGTATTGATCAAAATCAAAATATTATACTTGCTTATACTCTTTTACCTTCATACAATCAAATAGCAGAAAAGTATGAATTGAAAGATGATGAGAAGGTAATATTGGTAGATGGTCTAAATCAAATGCTATATTTAGTTGATAAAAGTAAATATCCCTTAGATATTATCAAAAAGTATCCTATATCAACATCAAAAATAGGGTATGGTAATGAAATAGCTAGTAAAAAAACTCCTTTAGGAATACATAAAGTTATTGAAAAAATAGGGGAAGGTGCTCCTTTTGCGACAGTATTTGAATATAGGATAAATACAGGTAGAATTGCGGAAATAGTTACAGAGATAAGAGATGCCGAAAAGGAGAAGATAACAAGTAGAATCCTTTGGTTGCATGGATTAGAAGAACGAAATCGTAATTCTTTATATAGATATATCTATATTCACGGAACAAACGAAGAAGGGTTTATAGGTTATCCTCAATCTGATGGTTGTATTAGAATGAAAAATAAGGATATAATCGACTTATTTTCAAGGGTTGAAGAAGGAACATATGTGAATATTAGTGATGATATTAGCAGTATAGAAAATTGATAATAGTGCTTAACAATATAGTAGAAAACACGCATTTAGGAGGGATATGTATGGAAATCCCAGTACAAAAATGGTACCAAGCAATACATATTAGAAAATCACATAGAAATTATTCAGCCAAACCTATAGAAGAGCAATTAAAGAAAAAAATCATATCTTTTATTGATTATCTTAATAAAAATATTGAAAGTGTACGTGCTGTCTTTGTAGAAGAAGGTGGGGGTAAAGTAGTAAAAAATATAATTGGCTCTTATGGTTTAATAAATGGAGTTAATGCATATATAGCTTTTATTGGAGATAAGGATGATATTAAAGTTTATGAAAAGATAGGTTATTTAGGAGAATCTTGTATACTGGAACTTACTAGTCTTGAACTTGACACATGCTGGATTGCTGGTTTCTTTAAGAAAGATTTAGTGGAGAAAGAGATAAAACTAAAGAAAAACGAAACTATATTTGCCATAACTCCTGTTGGTTATAGTACAAAAAAACCTACATTTACAGAAAAGATATTGAAAAAAGCGATTGCTAGTAATAAAAGAAAATCTTTAGATGTGCTTTGCCATGGAGGTTTTAATTCTAAGTGGCCTGAATGGATAAAAAAAGCCATTGAAGCAGTTCAAGTAGCACCGTCAACCGTAAATCAACAGCCCTGGCGTTTTACTGTTTCTAAAGATATGAACAGTGTTATAATTTCATTAAATAGTGAGAGAAGAGTAGAGTCAAAAAGACTTGATTGTGGTATAGCAATGCTTCATTTTGAAACCGCCGCATTATATGAAGGAGTAGAAGGAGTATGGAAATATTCAGAACTACCTGAGGTAGCAGTTTTTAAGAAAAGTTAAAATTGTGGAGGGAAATAATATGGCAAAATTAAAGGCAGTAATATTTGATATGGATGGCGTTATAATAGATAGTGAACCAATACATTATCAAGTAAATCAGTTATTATATAAAGAATTAGGTATCAAGGTAAGTGATGAAGAATATAGTACCTTTATTGGTGTTTCAAATAGTGACCATTGGACAATCTTAAAGAAAAAATATAACTTGAGTGATAGTATAGAAGAATTAGTTATGAGACAAAATGAAGGCAATATATCACATTTACAGGATTCTGATGAGAAAGCAATTCCTGGGATTTTAGAATTACTTAAAGAATTAGAAGAGAATAATATAAAAATTGCTTTAGCATCTTCTTCTGGAATGAAATATATAGAGGCAGTTTTAGATAAGTTTGGCATTGATGCCTACTTTTCTGTGAAGGTTAGTGGTGAAGAAATGGACAAGGGCAAACCTAATCCGGATATATTTTTAGAAGCTGCGAAGAGATTAGAACTTAATCCAGAAGATTGTTTGGTAATAGAAGACTCAGAAAATGGAGTTAAAGCCGCTAAAAAAGCAGGAATGAGATGTATAGGTCATATCAATCCTAATTCAGGTAATCAAGACCTTTCTTTAGCTGATGAAAGGGTTGACTCTATAGAGAAATTAAACTTTAATGTTTTAGAAAAAATAATGTTTGTTTAAGATGGCATAGTATAAATTTACCATTAGAGGTGTTTTTAAATGAAGTGGTTGAATAAACTTGAAAGAAGATTTGGTCATTTGGCCATCAAAAATTTAATGTTATATATAGTTTTCTTAAATAGTATAGTATTTTTACTAGTATCTTTTGATCGTAGTTTTCTTATGCAAGTGGTATTAATACCCGATCTGGTTTTGCAGGGAGAAGTATGGCGTTTGCTAACATATATTTTTATTCCCCCTAGCTTTAATTTGATTTTTGCATTTTTTGTTTTTTATTTTTATTATATTATTGGAACTACTCTAGAAAACACCTGGGGTAGCTTTAAATTCAATGTCTATTATTTTATAGGTATAATTGCTACTACAATTGTTGCTTTTTATACCAGAGGTACAGCGACATCATTCTATTTAAATTTGACCTTATTTTTAGCTTTTGCTAAATTATATCCTAGTTTTCAAGTATATTTATTTTTTATTATACCAATAAAGATAAAATATTTGGCATGGATAATTTGGTCTATTTTTACCCTAATTATTTTAATAGGGACAGTACCAGCGCGAATAACAGTTATTGTGGCATTAAGTAATTATTTTCTTTTCTTTGCTAAGGATATATGGCGTGATATAAAGTTAAAACAAAGGGCTAGGCAAAATCAAAATAGATTTTATAAAGAATCTGGAAAAAATAGCAGAAAGCAAGCGATGCATAAATGTACTGTTTGTGGTATAACAGAAAAAGATGATCCCCAAATGGACTTTCGATATTGTTCTAAATGTACAGGAACCCATGAATATTGTAGGGACCATCTAAAAAATCATGATCATTTATAAATGATAAGGAAATTCATAGCATGCGTTATTACTTTTACTAGTTTAATAATAATTGGACTCCAAAAGTTCAGTTAATAATAGATATTACTTAGAATATACTCTTGATTATTATAAATTAAAATAAGTTTATGAGCTGATTTTTCTGTTTGATAGGGAAGTTTAGCAATTATTTGAACTTTCCATCCTAAAGGAATATCTTCTGGAAAGTCTCTTATAGTAAGTCTTTGAGCGACTGGTTTAATTATTTCATCATCTTTTGTTTTTAGATATACTTCTTGTATTTCACTTTTGTCTATACTCTCTTTATTTAGATTAGTTAAATAAAGATGATAAGCTGTGTGACTTTGATTGCCATATATAACAGAATAGACTATAAAAAACTTATTGACTGCAACTTTTTCTAAATCTAATCTAATATTATTTTTTTCGTAACTTATGGCAGATGGTATTGGTAATGGGATATCCAAATCGTTTAGAATTTGTATTGTTTCAGAGTAACTTTCATTTTGATAGTATATTTCTTTTGAAGAATTCCAAATAAAATATTTACTAAGGAAAACTCCCAATATTAGGCATAGTATAAAGGTGATGCCCATAAAAATAGAGTAAAGTTTTTTATTCATGATTTTTCTAACACCTCCATTTTTGGGATTAGATTAATCAATATAAAAGAGAAGTAAACGCTCTCTAGTGCATCCTTATGATTTCAAGGTATAGATATAATTATAAAAGAAAAGTTAATTATGAAATATCTTAGAGAAGTAAAATTATAAGCTCTTATTAATATATAATTGCTAAATTAATATTATAGTACTAAGCTAAAATATCTATAAGATGTTATTACATTGATTAATATAATAATTAGCTTTTAAAATTGTGGCTTTGAATAAGGAATAGGGGGGGAGATAGGTGAAAAGAGTTAGTAATATAATAATAATACTTTTATTGCTGGCTATTTTATTGATCTTAACAAATCCAGATGAAGAACACTTTGTTAACTGGGCGATAACTCAAATGAAAGAGGACGCAGATACTGAATTGGAAAAAATATTAGGTGATATAGTTGCTTCGCCTATGTTAAGAATGCTTACAAATAGGGAGGATTACATATTTTTTAGTATATTTACTGTTCGTGAACACGGTGAAGAAAGCACTTATTTTGGCGCCTTATATAATATGTTTTTTAAGATACCATTTTTATAATATAATTAATAAAATTCTCTGTTTATATTTAAAATATAAATAATCCTATACATAATACATAATTTAACGAGAATATATATAGCCTAACAATGAAATATAAATATTAAAAGTGAAAATATATTTAGGTGAGAATAAATGTCAAAACATATTTCATTTCTATTTGGCGCAGGCATTTCTGTACCTGCTGGTTTGCCATCTACAAAAAAGATTAGTAATAAAGTAATAAATGGACAAGCTCTAGGCTTAGAGGGATATGAATCTAAAAGACTTATTCCCTTTATAAAAACTGTTTATAAAAAATTACAGTCTTCTGATGGAAAAGAAAGTTTTAATTTTGAGGATCTTTATTATATATGTTCACAGTTAAAAGGCTACTGGCAGGAGTATGATAATCCTGTTGTGCTTAGTTTTATTGATGATATTATTGATGACTTAGTTCAAATAAAATATTTTAAAATACTTTCTAATAAAAATGAATTGAGAATGGAAATATCGAGATTAGCAGAAAAGACAATTAATTTCATGAACGCTGTAATATCAAAAAGTCTTAATAAAAATGAGCTTAAAATTGATTATTTTAAATTTTTAGAAGAAATCAATAATGATAATAGAATTTCATCACTTAATATTTTTACTTTAAATTATGATTTATTGCTAGAAAAATATTTTTATCAGGAAAAGATATCTTTTTATGATGGTTTTATTAAAAATAAGGGTAGTTCTATAAGAGTTTGGCAAGGAGACTTTATTAAAGCTAGCGAGAAAATAAAATTGTTAAAAATACATGGTTCTGTTAATTGGTATAGATGTCGTAAAAGTTTCGAGAATGATTATAGTTATTTTTTTGCTAATACAGGTATAGACATATCTAATAAAAAAGAAATATCTTCTCATATAGTACAACCCAAGCCAATGATATTAGCAGGACGATTTAATAAAATACTTGAATATAATAGAAGTATTTATGTAGATTTACATTACAGTTTTTATAGATTATTGGATCTTACAGAGACTATTTTTATATCTGGTTATAGTTTCAATGATTTAGGTATAAATACTTGGTTGATTGATTGGATGTATAGTTCTAAAACCAAGAAAATTATTTTGATTCATCCAGAACCAGAAGCTTGTATTGCGAATGCACGTCCGGGAATTCAAGAACATTACAAAAAATGGCATAAGGACAAATTTATATCACTATCAATACCAATTCAGCTTTTTTCATGGCAGAAGTATTCCCGATTACTTAAATACTAAACTTACTTAAGGGGGAATTTTTATGAAAATGCATGATTTATCTTTAAAACTTATGGGGGAGAAATTAGCTATATCTAAGATTAGTAGTAATATGCCGATTCCTTTATGGGTCTTAAAGAGCAGAGATTTTTATTCTATTACTAGAACAGAAGATGAAATGTCTATTATTTCAGTAGAAAGTTCTGTACCAAGTGGTATAGAAAGTGAGAAGGGCTGGCGTGCAATTAAAATTGAAGGAAAATTAGACTTTTCTTTAGTAGGTATTATATCGTCAATTACTACGTTGTTGGCAGATGCAGGTATAAGCGTTTTTGTAATGTCAACATTTAATACAGATTATATACTTATAAAGGAAACGAGTTTATCTGAAGCAAAAGTTATTTTAAGTAAGGCATATACGCTAAAAGCTGAAGCCTAAAAATAGAAGTCTAAACTTTGAAGCCTATAAGTTGAACTCTATAAGTTGAAGTCTAAACTTTGAAGTCTATAAGTTAACTTAGAAATTAGGAGTTGACAGATGAAATATAAAATATTACACTTAATTGATGGAGCCAAAGAAGCACGTGGTTTGACGGTTGTAATTGATGTTTTTCGTGCTTTCTCAACAGCAGTTTATCTTTTTGCAAATGGTGTTGAAAAAGTTATCCCTGTAGGAAAATTAGAGACAGCATATCAACTAAAAAAAGAAAATTCAGATTGGGTTCTTATGGGCGAACGAGATGGAAAGAAATTAAAAGCTTTTGACTATGGCAATTCACCATATCTTATAAAGGATATTAACTTTAAGGGTAAAACAGTTATACATACTAGTACTAATGGTACTCAGGGTATTGCTAATGCTAGGAATGCTGATGAGATTATTACAGGTAGCTTTGTTAATGCTCAGGCTATTGCAAATTATATAAGAGTTAAAAAACCTAAGAATTTATCATTAGTCTGTATGGGTAATGATAATTTGGATATAGCCAGAGAAGATCTTTTATGTGCTAAGTATATAGTTTCTTTCTTAGATAATAATAATAATCTAGCTAAGGATAGTATTATAGCTGATTTAAAAGCAAGTAGTGGGAAAAGGTTTTTTGACCCTAAAAATAGGAATTGGGCACCAGAGGCAGATTTTCAACTCTGTTTGGATTTTAATCGTTTTAATTTTATCTTAAAGGCGGAGCCTTATCAAGAAGGTTTAAATTGTTTATTCAAAGTATCGATTTAAGATATTTAATTTTAGTGATAAATATTATATTTTCTTATAAAATATATTAAAGACGAATGTCAATTTTATTCTAATTAAAAAAAGATATAATATAAATTGAGGTGAGTATGATGTCTGAAGAAATTTACTATATCGAAAGTAAGTCTGAAGAAGAAACATTAAGATTAGGTGAAACTATTGGTGAGCTTTTAGAACCAGATCAAGTAGTTTTACTATCAGGACAATTAGGTGCTGGTAAGACAGTTTTAACTCAAGGCATCTGTAATGGGTTAGGTGTTGATGAGGATGTAACAAGCCCTACTTATAATCTAATTAATGAGTACGAAGGGGATTTAACTGTTTATCATATTGACTTATATCGCCTTGAACATGAGGAAGACTTATATGACCTTGGACTAGAAGAATGTTTTGACAGTGCTGCTGTTGTTATTATAGAATGGCCTGATTTAGCTTATGACCTTATCCCTCCTGAGTTTGTTTATATTAAGTTTGAAGTAGCAGATAATGATAACAGGGAAATAAGTATTGAAGGAGAAGGGGCAAAAACTGAGAAATTAATTGAGAGGTTAGAAAAATATGTTGATTTTAGGAATTGATACTAGCTCAAGTCTTGGAGCGATAGGGCTTTTTGATGAAAACGGCTTAGTTGCCGAAGCAAATATTAGACTATTTCATCGTCATAGCGAAGAATTAATAAGTAATATTGAATTTATATTAAAACAAAGTGCAAGAAGTAGCAAAGAATTATCTGCAATAGCTGTAGTATCTGGCCCAGGTTCTTTTACTGGCTTGAGAATTGGTCTTAGTACTGCCAAAACATTTGCACAGGTATTAGAAATACCTCTTGTGTCTTTGTCTTCTCTTGATGTTCTAGCTTATAATCTTAACTTTAGTGAGACTTATATAGTACCTCTTATTGATGCAAAAAGAGAGCGGGTATATACTAGTATTTATAGTAAGTGGGATCAGGATATTCAAGAACAAAAATTGGAAAAAGATACTGCAATAGAGGTAGAAAAACTTATAGAGAAATTATTAAATTTAGATTCTGAGTCTACTTATAATCTCGTAGGTGGTGGAGCTAAAAAATATGGACAATATTTTGAGGATTCAGATCTTCATATCAATATAGCAAGTGATAGTATAAGTGTACCTCGAGGTGGGGTAATTGCAGAACTAGGATATTATTATTTAAATAACGCTAAGGCAGAAAATTATTTGCAAGTAAATGCAAATTATTTGAAAAAGCCTCAAGCAGAAATAAATTGGTTGAAAAAATATGGTACAGGTGAGGGTAATGGAAACTAATATTTTAAAAATGAATTTATCTCATTTACCCGAAGTTATGCGAATTGAGAGAGAGGCTTTTTCAGACCCATGGTCTCAAAGTTCATTTCAGCGTGAGATTCTTGAAAATACTTATGCTGTTTATTTCGTCATGGAAGTTGAAGGAAAAATAGCTGGATATATAGGTGCCTGGATTGTTACTGATGAATTACATATTACAAACTTGGCAGTAGATAAAAGGTATAGAAAGCTTGGACTAGCACAAAGACTAATTGATTCCTTGATAGACTTCTCAAAAGAAGAAAAATGTGAAAAAGCTACACTAGAAGTTAGGGTTTCTAATATAGCAGCTATTAAATTATATAAGAAAAAGGGTTTTATATCTGTTGGTACTAGACCTAAATATTATTCTAATAATAATGAAGATGCATTGATTATGTGGAAGAATTATCAATTGGAAAATACTTTTTAAAAGATTTAAATTAGCTAGGAGTTTTTTAAGTGAATAATCAAAATAAAGATAAATCAATAATAAAAAATAAAAATGAAGACGTCTTAATCCTTGCTATTGAGACATCTTGTGATGAAACAGCCGCTTCTGTAGTTAAAAACGGACTTTATCCTATGTCTAATGTAGTAGCATCACAGATAGATTTACATAGAAAATATGGTGGTGTAGTCCCAGAAATAGCCTCTCGAAAGCATCTTGAATTAATTAATCCAGTTATAGAAGAGGCACTTCTTGAAGCAGGAATAAAATTTTCTGATATAGATGCTGTAGCAGCAACATATGGACCTGGTTTAGTGGGGGGATTATTAGTAGGATTATCTGCAGCTAAGGCTCTGGCTTTTATATTGGATGTGCCCTTTATTGGAGTTAATCATATAGCAGGACATATTTATGCAAATTTTATTTCTAATAAAGAAATAGAGGCACCAGTAGTATGTTTAACTATTTCTGGTGGTCATACAGACTTATTATATTTTGAGGAATTGGGTGGATATAAGATTTTAGGTAGAACAAAGGACGATGCTGCTGGAGAAGCTTATGATAAGACAGCTCGGGTATTGGGTATTGGTTATCCAGGAGGTCCAGCAATAGAAAAGATAAGCAAAAAGGGTAATCCTGAAGCTATAGACTTTCCCCGTCCTTTTATTAATGATGATACATATAATTTTAGTTTTAGTGGTCTTAAAACAGCTGTAATAAATTATCTTCATACTAAAAAACAAAGGGGTGAAGAATTTGATACAGCTGATGTAGCTGCCAGTTTTCAACAGGCAGTAATAGATATCCTAAGTGCTAAAGTTATAAAGGCAGTAGAAAATTGTAAAGTTAATAGTGTCATTCTTTCTGGTGGTGTAGCTGCAAATAAAACATTACGCAATCACATAAAGAAAAGTTTGGAAAAGTATAATTTACCTCTCTACACACCTGAATTAGATTTATGTACAGATAATGCTGCTATGATAGGTGCGGTAGCATATTATCAATATCTTAGAAGGGATTTTTCTCCCTTAACATTGAATGCAAAAGCTAATTTGAAATTAGATAGTTAAGGAGATAAAAGATGGATAGTAAAGAAAAATACCTATTACTTAAAACTGTTCAAAATGATAATATATTACCTCTTACCTCTGTCTGTAATATGTCCTGTCTTTTTTGCAGTCACCGTAACAATCCAAAAGGCCTTGATGTATATAGTTTTGGTCATCTTAGTTTGGAACTAATAGAAGAACTTATAGAATATCTTCCAGAAGAAGGACCGGTTATTATTGGTGAGTCTGCTAGTAGGATAATAGAAGGGGATCCCATGACTCATCCACAATTTAATCTTATAATTAAATTGATTAGGGATCAATTTCCAAGAAAAAAAATCGTAATTACTAGTAATGGAAGTTATTTAAGTACAAAGATGATATCTTTTTTAGAGGCTATGATGCCTCTAGAATTGAATATTTCACTTAACTGTTCTAACCCTGAAGAAAGGGTTTTTTTAATGTCTGACAAAAAACCAAGTAATGTTTTTTTAGGATTAGAACTTTTGAAGGAAAGTAAATTATCTTTTCAAGGAAGTATTGTTGCCATGCCACATGTAACAGATTGGTTTGCTCTTGAAGAAGCTATAGTGAGGTTGGTGAGTTATGCTCCAGAAACTATTAGAGTTTTTATGCCTGGTTTCACTAAATATTCAGAAGATAATTTGAAGTTTACAATAGATGAACTTTACCAAAAGTTATATACTCTAGTGAATTCTTTTAATGATTTAGAAATACCTGTTTTAATGGAACCACCATTGATAAAGGATTTTCATTGCAGAATAAAAGGGATTATTAAAGACAGTCCTGCAGCTATAAATGGCTTTAAAAATGGGGATATAATCAAAAAAATAAATGGAAGAGATGCAATTACTCGGGTAGATGGATTTAATAAAATACTAAAGGCTAGTAATCCAAAAATTGAATTTCTGAGAGAGGACAAAATATATCAAAAAGAATTAAAGAAAAAAGCAGGAGAACGTTCAGGGATAATAGTAGATTATGATCTTGATCTTCTAACAATTGAGAGGCTTAGTTCCTTATTAATTAATGTAAAAGCAAAAAAAATTGCTTTAGTCACTTCAGTTTTGGGCAAGGGGATAATTGATGCATTCCTTAAATATTTTGATAAGAAGTATAGTGATATCTTTTATAAGAAGAAGATTGATCTTATTCTTGTAGAAAATAATTATTTCGGAGGATCTATTGCTTCAGCAGGATTGTTAGTAAATCAGGATATAATAAAGGCTATTAAAGAAAGTGATATAAAATATGAATTACTTGTCTTGCCAGGTATAATGTATGATATATTTTCAAATGATTTAACAGGAGAGAGTTATAAAAAAATAGAAAGTTCTTTAGAACTTTCTGTAGAGATAATATGATGTTTTTTAAGTCTACATGCAGGAAATCTATTATAAAATTAAGAAACTTATTTTATTTATTAACAGATGGTAATTGTAATTTTACTGCCTGAAAATTTTCGCTTAATACTCTAAATAAGTATATTTTTTGATATTTATGGTAATCATTTAAAAAGAAGGGGCTAATTAAGATTTTTAAAAGAAATAAGTAAAAAGCGAAACAAAGGTAAAGATAATTATTATTTCAAGAAAAAGGTCTACTATTTTAGAATCGCAGGTAATTTTATTCCAATAGTCATTATAGCCTTGTGATAAGAGCTCCTTTTTTACTAGACTTTCAATTTGTCTAATACAGAATACTAGAAATAAAAATAAAAAGAAACCTATAGTAGTAATTAAGGATATATCTAAATAAATGATGGGCATGAAAACAATGGGAAAAAGAAACCATTTTGTGAAAAATGCTATTGCTTTAATCATAAGAATACCTCCGATTAATGATTTGTTATTTATAATATTACATACACTTAACATTATATATAGAACATAATACAATAATAAATTCTTATCTGCAATATAATTTTTAATGGTAATGATAGATTTATAATAGAAGGAACAAAAAAGATTAAAAATGGAAGATATAAAGAGATAAATATATTTAATCGCTTATAATCGCTAAAAACAGGGATTATATTCCTAAAACAAGACTTGATTTTAAATTAATACTTAGTTATTATTATAAATGTGGTTATTAGCACTCGATTCAAGTGAGTGCTAACAATAAATAGATAAAATACAATAAAACTTTTAGAAGGGGGTTTAATTTATGAAGATCAAACCTTTAAACAAGAGAGTTGCTATTAAGTTTATTGAAGAAGATGAAAAACAAACAAAAAGCGGTATTGTATTACCTGATACTGCTAAAGCAGAAAAGCCTCAGCAAGGTGAGGTTGTAGCTATTGCTGCAGATTGTGAATCTTTAAATGTTGGAGACGTTGTTGTCTATGACAAATATGCAGGCAATAAAGTTAAAGTTGATGATGTTGAGTATGTTATTGTAAAGTCTGAAGATGTCTTAGCTATAGTTGAATAATAAAGATAATTTTATAAGGAGGGATACATAATGGCAAAAGAATTAAAATTTGGCGAAGACGCACGTCGTGCTTTAGAGCGTGGTGTTGATGCTTTAGCAAATGCTGTAAAAGTTACTTTAGGTCCAAAAGGACGTAATGTTGTATTAGAAAAAAGTTTTGGTGCACCAACAATTACTAACGATGGTGTAAGTATAGCTCGTGAAATTGAATTAAAAAATCATTATGAAAACATGGGTGCTCAAACAGTTAAAGAGGTTGCTACTAAGACAAATGACGTAGCTGGTGATGGTACTACTACTGCTACTGTTTTAGCTCAAGCAATTTATAAAGAAGGTTTGAAAAATGTAGCTGCTGGTGCTAACCCAATGATTATCAAAAGAGGTATTGAAAAAGCAGTTGCTACAATAGTTGAAGAAATTTCAAATATCAGTAAACCTGTTGAAGGTAAAGAAGCTGTTTCTCAGGTTGCTGCTATTTCTGCAGGTAATGATGATGAAGTTGGAAAGCTTATTGCTGAAGCAATGGAAAAAGTAGGTCAGGATGGAGTTATTTCTGTTGAAGAATCCAAAAGTATGGGAACTTCTCTAGAAGTTGTTGAGGGTATGCAGTTTGATCGTGGTTACCTATCTCCATATATGGTTACTGATACAGATACAATGGAAGCTAACTTAGAAGATCCATATATCTTAATTACTGATAAAAAAATCTCTAGCATTCAAGAAATTTTACCTTTATTAGAGCAAGTAGCACAATCAGGTAAAGCCTTAGTTATTATTGCTGAAGATGTTGAAGGCGAAGCTTTAGCTACTTTAGTTGTTAACAAAATTCGTGGAACTTTCAATTGTGTTGCAGTTAAAGCTCCAGGTTTTGGTGACCGTCGCAAGGCTATGTTAGAAGATATTGCTATCTTAACTGGTGGTCAAGTAATTACTGAAGATCTTGGTTTAAAATTAGAAAATGCTGATGTTTCTATGTTAGGTCAAGCTCATAAAGTTAATATTACAAAAGAAGAGACTACAGTTGTAGAAGGTCATGGAGATAAAGAACAAATTCAAGCTAGAATCAAACAAATCAGAAAACAAATTGAAAGTACTACATCTGATTTTGATGGAGAAAAACTTCAAGAAAGATTAGCTAAATTAGCTGGTGGAGTAGCTGTTATTCAGGTCGGTGCTGCTACTGAAACTGAATTGAAAGAAAAGAAACATCGTATTGAAGATGCACTTTCAGCTACAAGAGCTGCTGTAGAAGAAGGATTAGTAGCTGGTGGTGGAACAACATTATTGAATGTTATTCCAGTTCTTGATAATTTAAATCTTGAAGGTGATGAAGCTACAGGTGTAGATATTATCAGAAAAGCTCTAGAAACTCCTGTCCGTTTAATTGCTGACAATGCTGGATTTGAAGGTTCAGTTATTGTAGAAAGAGTTAAAGAAAAAGAGCTTGGTGTAGGATTTGACGCATATAAAGGCGATTTTGTAAATATGATTGAAGCCGGTATCGTTGACCCTGCTAAAGTTACTCGTTCTGCTTTACAAAATGCAGGTAGTGCTGCAGCTATGTTATTAACAACAGAGTGCTTAATTGCAGACAAAGAAGATGATGATGATTCTGCTGGTGGCGGCATGCCTGGTGGCATGGGCGGCATGGGTGGAATGGGTGGCGGAATGCCTGGCATGGGCATGATGTAAACCTGATTCATTAAAATTATATATAAGAATATCTTTTAAGATATTCACATAGATTGCATCCCTGTAAGAGATTCTTGCAGGGATGCTTTTTTTATAAAAAATATCGTAAATCTTTGAAGATTTTTAGCGTCAATCGTCAATTGTATTGGCGCTAAATTTATGTTTAATGTTTTACAAAAAAATAAACTTATGTTTGCTTTATGCGTTAAAATAATGTATAATAATTACAGTTAATAAAAATACATATAATACGTTAAATATAGGGGGAAGAAAAAATGATAGAATCAAGGTGTGGAATTTTCTGTAGTGAATGTGATTACAAAGACGAGATGAATTGTAAAGGATGTGTCAATATAGACAAGCCTTTCTGGGGTGATGATTGTCCAGTAAAATCATGTTGCGAAGAAAAGGAACTCGCTCATTGTGGAATTTGTGATACTTTCCCTTGTGACTTACTTAATTCATTTGCTTATGATGACGAACAAGGGGATGATGGTAAGCGGATAGAGCAGTGTCGGAAATGGGCAAAGAAAAGTTGATGAAAAGTGATTTGCAGGAAATCCCCGGCGTTGGCAGGAAAATAGAAGAATATTTAATTGAAATGGGATATAGTACACTTGAATCTTTAAAGGGAGAAGATCCTGAGTCATTATATGATATGCTTTGTGATATTAAGGGTTATCAAGTTGATAGGTGTATGTTGTATGTTTTTCGCTGTGCTGTGTATTATGCAGAAAGCAAAGAATATGAACCTGGAAAACTTAAGTGGTGGTACTGGAAGGATAGTGATTAATTTATAAATTTCAAATGAGGAAGTGATTTTGTTGACAGGTACAATCTTTTTAGCAGAAAAGCAAAATATATATAAAGGGTATCGCCCTTTAAAAGGAAGAGGAAGAAGAGATCAGGTTGTGTATGTCATTCCAACAGATGATGTTGATAGAGACTATAATGTGCTAAAAGATAAAGGTATAGTATTTATGGGTGAACCTCAAACCATTAAAGAGTGGTATATGCGCTGTGTATATTTCAGAGATCCTGAAGGTAACTTGTTTGAGATTTGTCAGGATGGTATAAGCAACAATTGACAGCTTTATAGTTCTATAATATAATAATAAAAATATTAATATGTAATAGTCTGGGGGACAATTATGAAGATTCCTATATATCAGGTTGATGCTTTTACAAAGCTCCTGACTATTTGATAGAGGCCTTAGGGGTAGAACCAGAATTAGTTCTTAAATCTAGAGACTATATGCTGTAAAAAAACTCTAGTAGCGAAACAACTTTCTGCTAGAGGGGGAACTCTATATTGTAAAGATATGGCTGATCAAGTGGAGATCTCTGGAAAAGCAGTGCTTTATCTACAGGGAGAGATAGAGGTATAGACAAATACTCTTTGTGTTGATATAATAAATATTAAATAAATCTACATATATATGAAGCCTGAAAAAAGGCCTATAAATATATAGTATAAGTAAATAAGAATAAAAAATATATATTAGGAGGGTTCATTATGCATGATAAATTATTTACACCTGGTCCAACAGAAGTCAGGGTGGAATTATTAAGTGAATTAGCCAGACCACAGTTGCATCACAGAACAGAAGAGCTTTGTGAACTATATGATGATATTCAGGAGAATCTAAAGAAATTACTGTACACAGAAAAGCCTGTATTCCTATTCACTTCATCATCTACTGGTGCAATGGAGGCGGCGGTGACAAATGGAGTAAAGAAGAAGTGTCTTAATTTAGTCAATGGTGCTTTTAGTGATCGCTGGCATGAAATTACAGTGATGAATGGTGTGCCATGTGATAAACTGGAGGTAGATTGGCAGACTGCTATTAAGCCAGAGATGCTTGATGAGAAACTGGCTAGTGGTGAGTATGATGCTGTTACTCTAGTCTTTAATGAGACTTCAACTGGAATGAAAAATCCAGTAAAAGAAATAGGAGAAGTGATAAAGAAATATGATGATGTCTTTTTCTTTGTAGATGCTGTTTCAGGAATGGCAGGATCAGAGATAAGAGTTGATGATTGGGGCATAGATATCTGTCTCGCTGGTTTGCAAAAAGCTTTTGCTTTACCTGCCGGTCTGGCAGTTGCTTCAGTAAGTGAGAGAATGTTAGCTCGAGCCGAAGAAGTAGAAGCAAGGAGTTTTTATTTTAATTTACCTGTCATGTATAAATATCATAAGAGGAGTCAAACTGCTTCAACGCCAGCTATTCCTCAAATGTTTGCTTTAAGAAAACAGCTTGATGATATCATTAATGTAGAAGGATTAGAGAATCGTTTTAAAAGACATCAAGAAATGGCGGCTTATGTTCAGGACTGGGCTCTAAAATATTTCGATATTTATCCTGAAGAGGGCTATAGGTCTGAGACTGTAACATGTATTACAAATACTCGCGATATTTCAGTGACTGACCTCAATAAACAATTGGTAGAAAAATATAATATTAGGATAGCTAATGGTTACGGTAATTTAAAAGATAAGTGTTTTC
Source organism: Halanaerobiaceae bacterium ANBcell28 (assembly GCA_037623315.1). Taxonomy (GTDB): domain Bacteria; phylum Bacillota; class Halanaerobiia; order Halanaerobiales; family DTU029; genus JBBJJH01. Next base: position 67,032 of record JBBJJH010000009.1, on the reverse strand, counting down.
GTATAGGTCATATGGGAGATATAAACTTGGTTGATATAAGAGGATTATTACTTACTATTAATGATATACTAGGATTGTAGTATATTTTAATAAAGGTGATTTTAAAATAAATAGGTGGTGTTTTAAATGCAAAAAATTAAAGTAGGTATCTTAGGAGCAACTGGAATGGTTGGTCAAAATTATATAAGGTTATTAGATAATCATCCTTGGTTTGAAGTAAGTTATTTAGCTGCTTCACCAAGATCTGCTGGCAAGAAATATTCTGAAGCTGTAGAGGGAAGATGGTTAATGCCATTAACAATTCCTGAATCAGTTAAGAATTTGGAAGTTTATAATGCAGTAGATATAGACAGTGCTAAAGGGAAATGTTCCTTAGTATTTTCTGCAGTAAGTCTAGATAAAGAAGAGATAAGCAAACTAGAACTAGCATATGCTGAAGCTGGTTTTGCAGTTGTATCAAACAACTCTGCTCATCGTCATACAGAGGATATACCTATGTTGATACCAGAAGTAAATGCTGGTCATGCTGATATTATCACAAGACAAAGAAAAAATTATGGCTGGGATACAGGTCTATTAGCTGTAAAACCTAATTGTAGTGTACAAAGCTATGTTACTCCTATTCATGCATTAAGGCAAAAGGGTTATCAGGTAAGTGAAATGATTGTTACAACTTTACAGGCATTGTCAGGTGCAGGATATCCTGGTCCTTCTAGTTTTGATATGATTGATAATATTGTTCCATATATAGGTGGAGAAGAAGAAAAATCTGAACTTGAACCACAAAAAATACTTGGCAGTATTGAAAATGGAAAATTTGCTTATGACAAATCTATAAATATATCTGCCCATTGTAATAGGGTTCCGGTAATTGATGGTCACACTGCCTGTGTTAGTATGAAATTTAAAGGTGAAAAACCAAAATTAAATGAAATTATCGACATTTGGAATGATTTTACCTCCGTTCCACAAGAACTAGAATTACCTTCTGCTCCATTACAGCCTATCATTGTGAGGCATGAAGCGGATCGTCCTCAACCACGTAAGGATAGAGATAAAGATAAAGCTATGGCAGTATCAGTTGGTCGTCTTCGCGAAGGCAATGTATTTGATTACCGCTTTGTAGGGCTTTCTCATAATACTGTAAGAGGTGCAGCAGGTGGCGCTATTTTAATGGCAGAACTTTTAGTAGCAAAAGAATACGTTAATTCTTGACATTAATCCTTAAAATGAGATATACTTTAATGAGATGAAGTGTAAAAGGAAATGTATTGCTAGTTATCACTTTTAAAGATAGTAGATAGATAGCATTTACTAAAAATAAGGAAATAAGAGAGGAGATAATTTATGCATCAAGAACAGATACTGGTACTTGATTTTGGCGGTCAATATAGTCAGTTAATTGCTCGTCGGGTAAGGGATGCAAAAGTTTATTCAAGCATTTTACCTTATAATGTTGATATTGAGAAAATTAAAGAATTACAGCCAAGTGGAATAATATTTTCAGGAGGGCCTAAAAGTGTAACAGTTGAAAATGCTCCCAAAATTGATCCTGAAATATATGAATTAGGTATACCTATTTTAGGTATATGCTATGGTATGCAGTTAATGGCTTCTATGCTTAGTAATGGCTTGGTAGAAAAAGCTGAATATGGTGAATATGGTAAGGCTAAACTCGATATTCTGGATAATGAGGGTATTTTCGATGAAATTGAGGATAGTCAAGTTTGGATGAGTCATGGAGATCATGTACAGCATGTTCCTGAGGGTTTTACCATTTCTGCTAGAACTGAGAGTACTCCTGTAGCCGCTATGAGTAATCATTATAAGGGCTTTTATGGAGTGCAATTTCATCCTGAAGTAAATCACACTATACAGGGTAATAATATTTTACGTAATTTTCTTTTTAGGGTCTGTCAGGTAAAAGGTCAATGGAATATGGCAGATTTTATAAATGAAGAGATAGAAAATGTTAAAGAACAAGTTGGGTCTGCTAAAGTTATATCTGGTTTATCAGGTGGAGTTGATTCGGCAGTTGCCTCAGCTTTAGTACATAAAGCGATAGGTGATCAGTTAATTTGTATCTTTGTAGATCACGGTTTATTACGTAAAGGAGAAGCAGAAGAAGTAAAACGAACTTTTGCAGATGAATTTAATATACCTCTTGTTTATGTAGATGCTAAAGAAAGATTTTTGAAGAAATTAGATGGAGTTAGAGAACCTGAAGAAAAAAGAAAAATTATAGGTGAAGAGTTTATTAGGGTATTTGAAGAAGAAGCTGCTAAGCTTGGAGATGCTAAATACTTAGTACAGGGTACATTATATTCTGATGTTATTGAAAGTGGAAGTGATACTGCAGCCACAATTAAGAGTCACCATAATGTAGGCGGATTACCAGAAGATATGGATCTTGATTTAGTTGAACCACTACGGGATTTATTTAAAGATGAAGTTAGAAAGATTGGAGAAGTCCTTGGACTTCCTGAAGATATAGTCTGGCGTCAACCTTTCCCAGGACCTGGTCTAGCAATTAGAATTATTGGAACAGTTGACGAGGAAAAGTTAGAAGTTTTAAGAAATGCTGATGCAATCATTCGTGAAGAAATAAAAGAAGCAGGTCTAAATAAGGAAATCTGGCAATCATTTGCTGTCTTACCTGATATCAAAAGTGTTGGAGTAATGGGTGATGAGCGTACCTATGGTTATCCAGTTGTATTTAGGGCAGTGACTAGTGATGATGCTATGACTGCTGATTGGGCTAGATTACCCTATGATTTGATGGAGCGTATTTCAAATAGAGTTGTAAATGAAGTTGAATCTGTCAATCGTGTAGTTTATGATATTACCTCAAAACCTCCCGGAACTATCGAATGGGAGTAAGGAGGAGGAGTAATGAGCAAAAGCATTAAGGATGATTTCACTGACCATCTATTTGATGCAATATTAACACTGAAGAATAGAGAAGAGTGTTATAGTTTTTTTGAAGATATAGCAACTATTGGGGAGTTGAAAGCCCTTGGTCAGCGTTTAGAGGTAGCTAAAATGTTACGTGAAGGTGCTACTTATGAAGAAATCGTTGAAAAAACAGGTGTAAGTACAGCAACAATTAGTCGTGTAAAGCGAGCTTTATATTATGGTGCTGATGGTTATAGCATGATATTAGACCGCTTAGAAGATTAAAAAAATCATAGATAAAAAAGGCAGGGGCGTAGTTTCGCTTACCTGCCTTTTTAATACTTATAAGTATTTTCTATGAAATATTATAAATTAATAGCAGGGATTTAATCATTTTCACAGTCTACTTGACATGTGTTACTTTAGAATCCCTGCTTTCCTTATCTTAATAATGTACTGTTCTTCTTCGTTTTTTTCTACTTATAATCAATAATAATAAGATAAATATTATTGAACAAATCCATACTGTTAGAAATAAATTTTTTGAATTTATTATTCTAAATTCAAGGTATATTTCATCAACTTGTTCAGAGGCGATATCCCAGGATAGAGACTTGCCATTATCACTTTCTGATATTGCATTATGTTTTGTGGCTTTAATCGGTAAGCTAACATTAAATTTCAAATCAAAAACATTATCAAACATGTTGTCAAAAGGAAAGTCATCCATATTTTCGCTTGAAACTTCACTTTGGTCTAAGTCCATTTTGATTGTATAAGTGCTAAATAGAAAGTTTTCTGAAATCTCAATATTAGGTTCAAATAGTGTTGCAAGTTCTTCTTGGCTTAATACATCTTCTTCAAGACTATTTATAAAGTTCCCTGTACTTATATTATTAATATTTGAAAATTCTTGTATGATTCTAATTCCTGTATAAGAGTCTTCTTGATAATTTTCAACCTTGAAACCTTCCATTTCAGCTTCATATCTAAGCTCTTCAAAAGGATCATCTTCCTGAACTTGATTCATTTCAAACAAGTCTCCACTCATGGCTATAATATGTTCCCATGTACCACTACCATCTTCGTTTATACTTATGTTAGTATGTACTCTAATACAGCCGCTTGTTATGCTGCTTAAGATAATTAGTATTAATAAAACAATAAACTTTTTTCTCAATATTCTCACCCCTTTTAAAATTAAGAAAATATATACAATTATATCACTCAAAGGTGTATTTGTCAAAATATACAAAATCAATATCTTTATTTTATTTAATATAGCTATCTTTTAAAGGATTTCACCCCTTCTTTGTTGAATAATATTATATAATTATAAATATTATTCTAAAATTTTTAAAAAATAAATTAACTTAAGTTTAAAGTTAAACCTGAAAAGAGGGAGGGATTATCTAATGAAATATACTACGGCTGAATTAGGAAGGATATTTATATTACGATTAGAAGATGGAGATCTTATTCCTGATATAATTGAGGAATTTGCTAAAAAGAAGAATATAAAGGCTGCACTTGTTAACTTTCTTGGTGGTGCAGATGAGAAAAGTAAAGTTGTAGTTGGTCCAGAAGATGGTACTGCAGAAATTCCTCGTCCGATGATAACTCAATTGAGGGGAACAAGTGAAGCTTTAGGAGTAGGGACTTTATTTAGCAATGAAGAGGGGGTAGCAAAATTACATTTACATTCCGCTTTTGGTAGGGAAGATAAAACTGTAACTGGCTGTAGCAGAAAAGGTGTCAAGATCTGGCACATAGGAGAGGTCATTATTCAGGAGTTGCTAAATACTGATGCTTGTAGAAAAGTAGATTCACAATTAGGATTTGAATTGTTAAATATCAAATAATATTATGACATTAATAATCTGACATAATATAAGGGATAGAACTAAATGAGATACAAAGTATAGTAAGTCTATTATGTTATAGCTATATTTTAGCCTTGTTCACACTATTTTTAAAAGTACTTAATCTTAAAGGGAGGTGCTTATCTAAAAGTCTTATATTATTTATAAGTTTTTGATAAAATTTCATAATCTTATTGGAATGACACCATGAAAAAAGTATAATTCGTTTTCTTATTGATTCTAAAAATACTGGCAATATAGGGAGTGGTTAAAATTAATAATAATTTCAGAAAATTTCTTACGATTTATATGGTTTTAGTGATTTTGCTTGTGTTTACTTCATTCGCTTTAGCAGAGGATACAGATTCTGTTCCTTCGTTATATGAGGCATATGAAGAGTATTTTCCTATTGGCACAGCTGTAGCAGTTGCACAGTGGAATAGAACTCTAGATTCACATGGAGACTTAATAATGAAGCACTTTAATAGTGTAACAGCAGAAAATTCAATGAAACCAGATTCTTTACAGCCAAGTGAAGGGGTTTTTAATTTTAATACTGCGAATGAATTAGTAGATTTTGCAGAAGCTAATGGTAAGAAGGTTAGGGGACATACACTTGTATGGCATAATCAAACTCCAAATTGGTTCTTTGAAGATGAAAATGGTGATCAAGTGGATCGGGATACTCTTATTGCCCGAATGGAAAATCATATTAATAGAGTAATGGGTGAATATAAAGGTAGAGTTTATGCCTGGGATGTAGTTAATGAAGCTATTGACGGTGGAACTTATAGAGACACCCCCTGGCTTAATATAATCGGTGAGGAATATATTGCAATGGCTTTTGAGTTTGCACATAAAGCTGATCCTGATGCAAAACTATTTTATAATGATTATAATACGATACAACGTAGAGATGAAATATATGAAATGTTGGAAGGATTAATTCTAGATGGAGTTCCTGTGCATGGAATAGGAATGCAGGGCCATTGGGATATACAGGGACCTTCAATAAGAGAAATTGAGAGAACAATTCAGATGTTTGCTGAACTTGACGAATTAACAGAATATGACTTTGAAATTCAGATAACTGAACTAGATGTATCTATGTTTCCCTGGGGTGATAATAGACGCCTTTCTGCGCCAGCAAGAAGAATGCTAAATGCTCAGGCAGATAGATATGAAGAACTGTTTGAGTTATTTATAGAATATAGTGACATTATTACTGGTGTTAGCTTATGGGGAGTTGCAGATGATGCAACTTGGTTAGACTATTTTCCTGTAAGTGATAGAAATGATTGGCCATTGCTATTTGATGAAGATCATGAACCTAAAGAATCCTTCTGGCGAGTCATAGAATTAACTAAGTAAAGTGAATTCTCAGTTTAGCTCACTAGAATCCATGATTATAAATAATTGATATTAGATTATGCTACTTGAAAGCACAGTTTCCCCATTAGAAACTGTGCTTTTCTTTGTTCTAAAATTACTTAATTCCAGGCTGGCATTGATTTTAAATAGTAGTCAGCTCTTTTCATATAATCGGCATCTTTGTCTTCAGGCGTCATGCTTTGTAACCATTGAGCAATTCCTGTTTGACATTCTTCCCTGGACTTCAATTCTCCTTTTTCATCTGCACAGTACTGACAGTAATCCTCTGTTTTTTGATGAGCCATTTCAGGAGAAAGTGGCATTCCACAGGCTAAACAATTTTTCATATTCATTATTAATCCCTCCATTTAATTATTTCACATTTATATTATAAAGGATTAAATATGACAACAGTGTGTCAGTGTTAATAGATATAAAGTTTGAGTATTATATTAATAAGTCTTAACAACATTATAATAATTTAGTAAAAGTTTCTTGAAAAAAGAGAATCAAACTGATATAATTAAAGAAATTTAATTCAAAATATGAAAATAAATCTAAAAAAGTAATAAATTACTGTCTTAAAACCTTGTTTTAATATATTTTTATTACTATAGATGAGGGGGGGAAATATGGGAAATGAAACTATAATAAAACTGGCGTTGTTAAATATAGGAATAGCTATGCTTAATATAATATTGTTTTCAGAGGGGTTTATAGGTATTAAGATAGGTGGATTTAGTGTATTTGAAACATCGCTTGCTGTTACAGTAATAGTTATGAGTGCTGTGATTTTTATTTTTGCTAATTATAAACTTTTATTTGAGAAAAATGAAATTATTCATACTAAAGATTTAAAAACATCAGCAGATTACATCGATGCTTTAAAACATAATCTGACTAAGAAAACATTTGCAAAAGATATCCTTAATATCATAGAACAAACAGAAAAATTTGATAAGAAAAAGAAAACTATTAAAAATATTCTACTTCAAAAATTTAATAAAAATGAAATGAGTTATTCAAAATTTGAAGGTGTTCTCTTAAATGTAGAAAGTGTATTCTACTTAAATATCAAAAGTATTATTAATAAACTCAATGCTTTTGATGAAGATGATTATAAACTAATTCATAGTGATATTGCAGAGAAAAAGTACTCTAAGGAATTTATTCAAAGTAAGATGGATATATATAATGAATATATTACATTTATAAGAGATTCGATAAAGGTTAAGGAACAAATATTACTGAAGTTAGACGAATTACTTCTAGAGATAACTAAATTCAATAGTTTTGAAGAGGGAGAAATCGAAAATATGACTGCTATGAAAGATTTGGATAAGTTAATAGAAAAAACAAAATTTTATAAATAAAATAAGAGGAGTGACAGATGTGAGTGAGAAAAAGAAAAATTTATTTTTTATAGTTTTAATTGGAGTTTTTGTTTTTGCTGTTGTTTATGGAGGTATTACATTAACAAGGAACTTTGGTAAAAGTCAAGTAGTTATTACTACAGAAAGGGCTATGCAAAATTTAGATAATTTAATGCAAGATATAAGAGTGAATACTATAGAACCACGAAAAATTCCTGTCAGTCTTGAGCCAAGTAGAATAGAAGATACTTTGCCCGATATTTCTAATTATCCTATAAGAGTTTATAACTCAACACAGGATTACATTGAAATATTTTCTTCTCCAGAAAAAGCAGGAGAGAATACTGATTCCTGGCTAATCGAAGTAGCAGAAGCTTTTAATAATGCTGGTATAGAAATAAATGGTAAAGGGATTTCTGTAAAAATAAGAGAAATTGCTTCTGGTACTGGAACAGATTATATTATTTCAGGTAAATATCTTCCTGATGCATTTACACCCTCTAATGATCTCTGGGGTAAAATGATAGAGTCAAGTGGACAAAATATCACTTTGGTTGAGGAGAGACTTGTTGGTAATGTTGCTGGAGTCCTTTTTTCTAGAAAGAAACATGATGAACTAATAAATAAATATGGAGCAATTAATCAAAGAGTTATTACAGAAGCTGTTGAGACTGACCAATTAGCAATGGGTTATACAAATCCTTTTGCTAGTTCTACTGGACTAAATTTCTTATTATCAACATTAAATACTTTTGATGAAAGAGATATATTAAGCGATAGAGCTGTAGATGGTTTTGAAAGATTTCAAGCTAATATCCCCTTTGTTGCATATACTACAATGCAAATGAGAGGGGCAGCAAGTTCTGGTGCATTGGACGGATTTGTTATGGAATACCAAACTTATACAAACTCACGTAATTTAAGATCTGACTATGTATTTACAGCATTTGGTTTAAGACATGATAATCCCTTATATCAAATTGGTGATCTCTCACCTATGAAGAAAGAAATACTAGATAAATTTACTGAATTCTGTAAAAAAGATAAATATCAAGAACTTGCAAGTAGATATGGTTTCAATATGCTTGATGAATATGTACCTGAAATGAATAGTGTTGATGGTGATACAATCTTGCAGGCGCAAAGATTATGGAAAGAAAAGAAAGATAGTAATCAGGAAATTATTTCTGTGTTCGTTGCTGATATATCAGGTAGTATGGATGGTGAGCCATTAAATCGCTTAAAAGAATCTCTACTAGTAGCATCAGAATTTATAGGAGATGATAATTCGATTGGGCTTGTAACATTCTCAAGTAATGTTAATATTAATCTACCTATTGCAAAGTTTGATATCAATCAGAGGTCGTATTTTACTGGAGCGGTAACAGATATGCAGGCTGGAGGAATGACTGCAATGTTTGATGGTATAGTTGTAGCTACAAGAATGTTAATGGAGGAAAAAGAAAAGAATCCAGATGCTAAATTAATGTTATTTGTTTTAGGTGATGGAGAAACAAATAGAGGACACTCATTTAATGATGTAGAAGGTATTTTGGAAGCGTTAAATATTCCTATTTATACGATAGGATATAATGCTGATATAAAAATATTGCAAAATCTTTCAGAAATTAATGAAGCAGCAACCATAAATGCAGAATCAGATGATGTTGTCTACCAACTTAGGAATTTATTTAATGCCCAAATGTAAAAGACATAAAAATAGGAGGGGTTAAAATGGGATTTTCTATGGAAGTGATGGATACAGAATCTGTTAAAAAGGAAGTCGTTGAGCAGGTTAAGCCAGTACCTGAAGAAATAGTTAAACTGAAAGAATTGGCTGAAAATAATGCAAGTCAGATTATGGATGTAGATATGGACTCTTTGGAAAAAAGAAAGTCTATTCTAAACTCTATCGAAGAATTTGGAATGGATAGCTTGCAAACATCATCCAGGAAAAATGATTTATTACAGACTTCTGTTGTTAATTTATCAAAAGAGGGTGGAGAAAGTGGAACAGTTGCAAATAGTCTTTTAGACTTGCAAAAAGAAGTTAAAGATCTTGATCCTAGTATGGTTGATTTCACAAAAAAAGGCTTATTGGGAAAGATTTTCAATCCTATGAGGGCTTATTTCAGTAAATATCAAAAAGCTGATGATGTGATTAACGATATAATTGTGTCATTAGAAAAAGGTAAAACAACTTTAAAAAATGATAATACAGCTTTAGAAATTGAAGAAATAGCTATGCGGGATTTGACCAAAAAGTTGCAGAAAGAAATAGAGATGGGAACAATGATGGATCAAGAAATCTCTAAGCAGATTGAAGTTGCTAAATCAAAGAATGAAGACACAGATAAGGTGAAATTTATTAGCGAAGAAGTTTTATTTCCTTTGAGACAAAGAATTATGGATTTACAACAAATGTTAGTTGTTAACCAACAAGGAATTATGGCTATTGAAGTAATAAGAAGAAACAATAAAGAACTAATTAGAGGTGTCGATCGTGCTATTAATGTAACTATTTCCGCTATGAGAATAGCTGTTACAGTAGCTAGTGCTTTATATAATCAAAAAATAGTATTAAAGAAAATTCAATTATTGAATGAAACAACTAATGATTTAATTAGTGGAACTTCTAAAATGTTGAAGGAGCAGGGAGCAGAAATTCAAAAACAATCAATGGAGGCCAATATATCAATTGATACACTAAAGACAGCTTTTGGAGATGTTATATCTGCTATGGAGGCAATAAGTACATATAAGCAAGAAGCGCTTCCTAAAATGAAGCACACAATTGGTGAATTTAGAGAATTAGCAGAAAAAGGTGAGCGAGAAATACAAAAACTAGAAAGAGGTAATGAAATATCAATCTAAAAGTATTTTCTTGATGATTACTTAAATTTATAAATTAGGGAAAGCAAACAAATTTACTCCTGCTTGCTTTCCTTTTTATTTTTTATTTTTTCATGGTATCATTTTGTGTTAGATTGAATAAAAATACAGATTCAATTTTATATAAAAAGAAATGACTAGTCTTAAAAAATTATTAAGTTTGTAATTCCATTTATGATTAGACAGGCGTGAAAAATACAATAATGAAGGAGCATATAAGGTATGAGAAAAGGATCTTTTATTATAATTATTTTGTTAATTTTTCTATCAGTAAGTTCTTTTGGAACTGATATTGTAGAAATTAAAGATGAAAATTTAGAAAAAGTTATTCGTGAACATTTAGCTAAGATTGACGGGGAATTGACAGTAAACGAAATTGAAAATATTGAGAGATTGGATGCTGAAAATAAAGGTATAAAATCGTTAGAAGGTTTAGAAAAAATAACAGATATAAATACATGGGACTTAAGAAGAAATCAATTGATAACTTTAACTGGACTTGATAATCTAAAAAGTGCCGATCGTTTGTGGTTAAGCCGAAATAAATTGAGAGATATAACAGCAATAAGCAATTTAAGTGAAGTAAAGCATCTGTCCTTAAATAACAATCAATTAAATAATCTGATAGGGTTAGGCAATATTACTTTTGGGAAGAGAATAGATATTTCTGATAATCCTTTAGATAATCTTATTGGTTTTAGTAACTTAACTCATATTGAAGAATTACGGATAAATAATAGTAAATTAAAAAGTTTAGATGGGCTAGATAATTTGAGAACTGCTGGAGATTTAATATTTTTTAGAAATAATATAGAGAATATAGAAGGACTAGGGAACTTGAAGGAAGTTGATAGGATTGATCTGAGAAATAATCAACTTGCAAATTTGGATGGTCTAAAAAGTTTAGAGAATATAAAGGAATTAAGATTGGATAATAATAACCTGATTAATTTAAATGGATTACCAAATTTAAAAAGCATCAAGTCAATAAATCTTAGTCAAAATCGATTAATTAATGTAGATGGATTAAAAATTTTAGAAGACATAAGATACTTAAATTTGTCAGATAATTTATTGGAGTGCCTAGATGGGTTAAGTAATTTATCTGAGATTTATACTCTAAATTTAAGTAATAATCAGCTTAAAGATTTAATAGGTTTAAATAATTTTGTGAAAATTAAAGACTTAAAAGCCAGTAATAATCAACTTAAAAATTTAGAAGGATTAAATAATCTTATTGAAATTAATGATTTGAATCTTAGTAATAATCATTTGGAAAATGTTAAAGCTTTGAGAAAAATCACAGAACTTCGTTCATTGAATTTAAGTCACAATAGGCTTGAAAGTTTAAAAGGATTAGAAAATTTACTTAAGGTAAATAGCAGTTTAAATTTAGAAAGAAATCAATTGAGAGACGTCGATGGGATAAGTAATCTAAGAAAAGTAAGTAGCTTAAATATAAGAAATAACCAATTAATAAATCTTGATGGTTTGAATAATTTAGAGGAAGTAGCTTATTTATATTTGAATCACAATAAATTAAAGGATATAAGTGGTCTAAGAAATGTCAAGGAAGTAGGCGAATTATTGCTTCTTAATAATAACAATTTAGAAAATTTAAATGGACTACATAATTTAACATATGTCCGAGAATTAGATGTACGAAGAAACGAATTAGTCGATATAGCTGCTTTAAATAATCTTAGAGGTGCAGATAAAATAGTTCTTAGTGATAATAAATTAGTAGAGATAAATGGATTTAATAATTTATCTGGTATTATCGAATTAGATATAAGTAAAAACAAATTAATTAACGTAGATGGCTTAAGTAGTTTATATATTATTGACATATTAGATTTAAGTGAAAATCAATTAATTTGTATAAATGGTTTAAAGAATCTAAGAACTGTGAAAGAAATTGATTTAAGTTACAATCAATTGAATGAAGTAGATGGATTATGTAATTTGAGTAGTAGTATTGTTCTATTAAATTTAAGCTATAATCAACTAAGCTGTATTGATGGTTTGCATAATATAAGGAGAGTAAGAAAACTCAACCTATGGAATAATAATTTAACTTATGTAGATGGATTAATTAATTTAGAGGCAGTACAGGAGTTGGATTTAGATGATAATCAAATTGTTAACCTTGACGGTTTAAAAAACTTAAGAAATATAGAGGAACTTTATATACGTAATAACGATCTTTATCCTATTAATATAGAAGGGGAAGAAACTGACATTGCTAAAAATAATAGAAATACCATAGATAGACTAAAAGAACTACTTAGGTATAACTTGAAAGATAGTGGTAATGTAAGAATAGTTTTTGATAGTTCTATATTAAATAATGAGCTTGAGAAACTTAGAAAAAAGGATTTTTCTATTGGAGGTATTGAATATAAAGCAAAGAAAGAAATAATAGAACAAGAACTAGGAGAAGCAGTAGTAGAAAATGGATACTACAGGTATGGTAATATTGTTATTTATTATATCGAAGATGAGGTTAGAGAAATAATTTGTTATACAGATAAGTATAGTACTTATAGAGATATTAAAGTAGGAGACAGTATGAGACAGGTTGTTCAAGCATATGGAGAAGCAGATTATAGTTACTTTTTTCATGACTGTATCTCTTTATTATACATTTTAGATAATGAAGACTCTGATCTTATATTAGAATTTATTTCAAATGCTAATGAAGAAGAAAAGAAAGTAGAAAGCGTTCGAATAAGGCAGATATTATAAAGTATTTTTATAGATATAATGAGAGTTGGTAAATGTTTAGTCCTAAAGGATGACCTAAAAAACAGGTCCTGGTAGTTAGTTTTGTATATATAATACTTTGAGATAGTAAAAAAGAAAGGTTGATTAATGTGCTAAAAGGAAAGTTTAAAGCTAATGTTTTATTAATTATGTTGATGATTGTTTTGAGTTTTTTCATAAATACAAATATTTATGGGGAAGATGATATAACGGGATTGGGTACTGAAGAATCACCATTTATTATTTATACATTCCAGGGATTAGAGAAAATAGGTACAGATTCTTATCCGCTGGATGCAATCTATAAACTGGGTTCAGATATAGATGCAAGTCCTACTAATGATAATGATTATAACTATGGTAGAGGGTGGGATCCACTTGGTGAAATTTATGATATAGAAAATCAAGAGTGGGAAGGATTTTCTGGAGTTTTTGATGGGCAGGGCTATAATATAAGTAATTTATATATAAATATTGATTATCATAATGATGAATCAGTTGCTTTATTTCGTATCCTCGATGATGGTCTAATAAAAAATCTTGATTTAATAGATATTGATATAAAAGGTAGTGGACCTACTGGGGGATTAGTTGCTTATAATAACGGCATAATAGAGGAAATTAATGTTAGTGGAAAAATTAGAGGTATATTTTTTGTTGGTGGATTAGTTGGTTCTAATAGTGAACATGGACAAATTATTAATTCTTCATCTTTTGTTGATGTTGAGGGTACTATGTATATAGGTGGTTTAGCTGGAGAATCCAGTGGAAAAGTAGAAGGATCCTATTCGCTTGGCAATATAACTGGCATAAAAGTTCCTGATATAATAGGTGAATTAGTTAATTTTGAGATAATTGATATATATGGAGCGGGAGGATTAATCGGTTTGAATTCTGGGATAGTAAGAAATACTTATGCTATTGGAAATGTTGCTGCTGAAGACTCAGTAGGTGGATTAGTCGGAATAAACATTGGAATAGTAGAGAAATCAGCAGCTCTTGGGGATGTTGAAGGTAGTTTGAGTACAGGTGGATTGGTAGGCTCAAATGGTTCTTTTTTCTGGGGAGGAGGCTTGATTCTTAATACATATGCCTGTGGAAATATTGAAGGTTCTAGAAATGTTGGTGGATTAGTTGGTAATAATAATGGTGACATTAACAAATCATATGCTGTAGGTCGAATCAGAGGAGCTTATCTTTCTACGAAAGGTATAGCAGGTAATAATGAGGGGGTAAGGAATTCTTTTTATCGAGTAGGTATGGGAGAACGATATACAGCTGGTATTAGAACTGGAATATTAAGATTAAAACAGGAAGAAACATATAGAAGTTTTGATTATGAAGATGATTGGGATTTTGATAGTATTTGGGCAATAGATGAGGGCCAAACCTATCCTTATCTACGTAACAATTTACGTGATAATGAAGTAATTCAGGAACATCCAAAAGTAAAAGCGCTATATCCAAAATATGAAGTTATGCAAACAGACCAAGTTGAAAAATATATTGGTCCTGATATAGCTGGGTCAGGTTCTGAAGAAGATCCATTTCTTATCTATACTTTTAAAGGTTTAGAGAAAATGGGAACAGAAAATTATTCTCTTGATAGTTACTATAAGTTAGCTAGAAATATTGATGCAAGTCCAAGTAATGAAAAGAGCTATAATAATGGAAGAGGTTGGATCCCAATTGGTGAGTTTAATAGTATGACTACTTATTTGGGTAGCGGAGAAATAGATATTGACTGGATTCCTTTTGAAGGTGTCTTTGATGGTCAGGGGTATCAGATATCTAATTTGTTTATTTATAGAGTGAATAGTGGATATGCAGGATTATTTACAGGTTTAAATGAAAATGGGATAATTAAAAATGTAGACCTTGTCAATGTAAATATTAAAGCAAGTAGTGCTGGAGGTTTAATAGGATACAATAGAGGCTTTGTTGAAAATTGTTTTGTAAGCGGTATTCTTGAGACAAATGAGTATTTAGGTGGATTAATTAGTAAAAATGATGGTAAAGTCTTAAATTCAAGTACAGATATTAACGTAGAAGGTTTAGGAACTGTCGGAGGTCTGGTTGCCAATAATTCTGGAGAAATAATTAATTCTTCAAGTAATGGTAGAGTTGTAGGTAATATTTATATAGGTGGCTTAATTGGGGAAAATAGTGGTATAATTAGAGAATCAAAATCTAGAGCTGATGTAGTTGGAAATATATATATAGGTGGCTTAGTAGGATCAAACGAAAAAAGTGGATATATAATTAGTTCTTATGCAGAAGGATTTGTTAAGGGATATCGAAGAGCTATTGATAACTTAATTGGTTTAAATAAAGATGGTAAAGTTTTAAGTTCTTATGCAAAAGCAGATGTTGAAGAGGATAAAATAGAAGAACTTCAGGAAGGTATTCAGGAAGATATAGAGATTGAGGAATTTGATAGTGTTAATGTGATAGATTACTCAGATAATATTCTGTGGGAACTTGAACTTGACAAAATTGATGGCAATTTGGTATTAAGCCCTGATGAAAAAAACATATATGTTCCTGCTGATTATGACAGTTTATATTCTATCGATATTAATGGTGAGATTAATTGGTCTTTTGAAGTAAACTATAATTATTTTAACCCTGTAGTTGGTGAAGATGGTACGATTTATGCAATAGATGATCAGGGAGTAAGTAGTAAGTTATTTGCATTGAGAGAGGATGGAAGTAGAAGTTGGTCATATCATATTGGTAACTCAAAAGCAAATTTAGCCTTGGGTTATAATGGAACTATTTACATAGATAGTACAGTTGATGGTCTTTTCGCCATAAACCCAGATGGAAGTGAAAAGTGGCTTTTTCAAATGGGAGAAACTTATATAAGTTCAGCTATAGCAGAAGACGATACTATATATATTGGTGATTATTATGGCTTATATGCAATAAATCCAGATGGTAGTGAAAAATGGTATTGGGAATACCCATATTACAGTTATGATGAAAATGAATCTTATGGTCTAACAATTGGAAGAGATGGCACTATATATCTTCCTGGTCATATAAATAAATTATATGCAGTAGTTCCAGATGGTACAACTAGATGGATTTTTGAAAGTGAGGGCAATGTCCAGGCTAGACCTGCTGTAGATGATAATGGGAATGTTTATCTAGGATGTGATGAAGGGTATCTATACTCAATAGACCCAAGTGGGAAAGAAAACTGGCGAGTTAAATTTGAAGGTTTTATTGAATCTACACCAGTACTAGGCTTAGATGGTACCATTTATTTAGCTATGGGGAATTTCAAATATAGTTATGACGATGAAGCAGATGGTAATATTTACGCAGTTAGTCTAGATGGTAGAGTCCTTTGGAGCATTGATTCAGGATTTATGAATAAGTCCAGCATCGTGATAAGTAGTAATGGTATTCTATATATAGGGACTTCGGAAGGTGAATTATATGCTATTGGGGATCAGTATGTTGAAACTAAGACTGTGGATGAAAGCTTTCTTGATTATCAAGGAGAAGAAGATGAAGATAATAGTTTAAAACTAAGTTTAATAAATGAAAGATTGATTACAAAAAATGAAAAATATAGCAGCTATAACTTAGATCTTAATTTAAGTAATGATGAAATAAAATATTATAATGCTAAGATGTTTGGAACAGACTTAAGTAATTCTTTTTATTTTGATACTCATGGTATTGCAAGCACTCCTGTAATGAAATGGAGATTTAATACCTATGATAGTATTTCTGAACCAGCAGTAGTGAATGATATAGGCTATTTTGGAACTTTTGTTGGAGAAGTATATGCAGTCGATATTAAAACGGGTCAAGAAATCTGGATATTTGAAACGAGTGATGCAGTAACGGGTTCTCCAACAGTAGTAGATGAAACAGTATATTTTGGTAGCCATAATGGAAGCTTATATGCAGTAGATGCTCTGACGGGGAAAGAAGAATGGAAACTTAAAATAAGTGGTGGAGTTGCTGATTATCCAGGTGGAGGTATAGATTCAGCTTTGAAAGTTAGTGAGGGAGTTTTATATTTTGGTAATTATGATAAATGTGTATATGCAGTTGATATAGACAGGAGAGAGATTAAGTGGAAATATGAGACTAATGATTTTGTTTTGACGACTCCTGCAATTGCAGATGATACTATCTATATTGCTAATGATAGCGAATATTTATATGCATTAGATATAGAAACTGGAAGAGAAAAATGGATACTACAGGGTAGTGGTACTCCTCCGCTTGTTAATGAAGGAATTGTATATTTTTCTTCGTACTATAATAATATTTTTTATGCAGTAGATGCTAAAACAGGGCAAAGTATTTGGGAAATTCAATTAGATGATGGAATGAGAGGATATCCATCAATTTATAATGGCTATTTATATATTGCCAGTGGAAATAAACTTTTGGCAGTTGATGCAAAAAAAGGTTTGAAACAAGAAGTCTTTAAAAATGATAATGGCGGGTTTGCCTCTGTTTTGGGACCACTGGCAATCGCTGAAGAAATAATTTATGTAGTAAATAGGGACAATTTAAAAGCTATAAATATTAATAGTTGGGATCTATTATGGGAGTTTAGTTTTGACGACAATGTTTATACATTTCCTATAATAGCTAATGGAATTATATATCTAGGAGGATATAATGGTGATTTATATGCCATTAGTGCTGGAGAAGATTCAATCCCTGAAATGCTTACTGTAGAGGCTGGAAGTTATAAAGGAAATATTGAAGACATTAGTATAGAGTTAGACTACGAAATTAGTAAGTACCCGGTTTTGAATAAAGAATTTGTAAAATTTCTAAATTCAGCTAAGGTAAGTTCTGATGGTACATACCAGGATCAGTTGGTGATTTCAGTTAATGAAGAAAAATCTCATATATTATATAAAGAAGGGCAGTTTGTTGTAGAAGACGGTAAAGAGGACTATCCAGTAGTTCTTGTTACTTATTATGGAACTTTGGTCTATTGTAATTGGCTAAGTGAAACTGTAGGACTTCCAAAAGCATATTATGAAGAGATTCATGATCGTATATTTGAAGGTTTTGCTAATAAGCAGGGTTATAGATTAGCGACAGAAGATGAATGGATATATGCTGCTCAGTTTGATAATGAACAGATTAATATAAATGATTATGCATGGTACTGGGATAATTCTATAAATCAAGATAACAAGATGTATAAAGATAGGGGGACACACCCTGTTGGACAAAAGAAAGCAAATATATTTGGTATTTATGATATGTTAGGTAATGTTTGGGAATGGTGTCATGATGGTATATTACGTGGTGGTTCCTGGGGAAGTAGTGCTGATGTTTGTCAGAATGATTCCAGAAGAGAAGATGATATTTTTATGATGCTTTATCATTATGAGGATATTGCAGTATCCAACTATTATACAGGATTTAGAATAGTGAGAACTAGGTAATTTTACTAACCAAACGAAAACTGTCAAATTATATGACTAAAATTTTCGTTTGGTTTTTCTCTTTATTTGTATTGTAGGTATATATTCCGGGCTTTTTCTTTGATGATATCCTTAATATGTGGAGGGCTTAGAACTTTAACCATATCTCCAAAGCTTAGGACAAAGCCATATACCCAATTATCTTCAGGGAAAGTGACGGTAACAAGAAAAGAGCCGTCTTCCTGTTTTTCTATCTGTTCTTTAGAGAAAAAATCCTGTATATGTAAAAGTGCATCTTTTTTAAAAAGTAGTTTCATTGTTACTTTTTTAGCAGGGTTTTTCCAGGTATTATCTTTTTTGTACTCTTTAAAGCATGGGTGTGTATTATCATATTCTTCGTTCAGGATTTCTAGCTTAGTTATTCGTGATAAACGGAAAATACGGTAATCTTTTTTTAATTGACAGTAAGCAAAAAGGTACCAACTTGTTGATTTCAAAACTAGAGTGATGGCTTCTATATTTCGCTCCCTTATCTGATGTTTTGCATTTATGTAATTTATTTTTATTATTCTTTTTTTCTTAATAGCATTTTGGATAAGCTCTAATTTATCTTTAATATCTTCATTATATCCCCAAGGATTAAGATCAAGAATTAGCTCCTGTCTGCTTTCCTTAAATTCATCTTCTGGAAATAAGTTTTTGATTTTTTCTGATATAAATTTAAAGGAAGAACTATTTATGCTAGAATTTAGTCCATCAAGTGCTGCTATAATAGCTAGTATTTCTTCATTTGTAAAGAGTGTTTTATCCATCTTATAGTTATCCATTATGGAAAAACCTCCATCAATACCTTGATATGATACTACAGGAATACCTGCCTGACAGATGGATTCTATATCACGGTAAATAGTACGAGGAGAAACTTCTAATTTATCTGCTAGTTCAGTAGCAGAAACCTTCTTTTTATTAACTAAGATCATTATTATTGCTAATAATCTGTAAACACGCATATTTATCACTTCCAAAATAATATAATTTATTATAATTATAGCATATTTTTAAGCTGATCACAAACATTTGTTTAGCTGCTTTGTTTTTGATTTCATGCTTTTATTCAAGATTTTTTATCAAAAAGCCTCAATTCATCTCCACCAAATCTCTGATTTAGGTGGAGAGGTTCACTTGTTAATTTCTAAGCTTTGTTATATAATTAAACTAATAAAAAAATGGGTTATGATGGAAAATGATGTCATCACCTGTTCGAAAAGGAGCTGCATAAATATGGAGTATAAGATTATCGGAAATGTCATGCCTTTGGTAGAATTCAACTTAGAACGAGGAGAGATTATTAGATCAGAAGCTGGGGCTATGAAGTTCATGGATGGAGACATGAAGATGGAAACTCAAGCTCAAGGGGGTGTAGGAGGGTTTATAAAAAGAAAGATGATGGGAGAGACTGGTTTTCTCAATATCTACACAGCAGTTAGGGATTATAACAGGATTGCTTTTGGACATTCTTTTCCAGGGCACATAATTCCTGTGGAAATTACTAACAGGAGTATTATTTGTCAAAAGAGGACTTTTCTCTGTGCAACAGAGGGAGTTGATTTAGAAGTTTATTTACAAAAAAGATTAGGAACAGGTATCTTTGGTGGTGAGGGTTTTGTTTTACAGAGACTAGTAGGCGAAGGTCTGGCTTTCACTGAAATTGATGGAGAAGTAGTAGAAATTGAGTTGGAAAGTGGTCAAAGTATAAAAGTAGAAACTGGTTCAGTAGGAATGTTTGAAGAGAGTGTAGATATGAATATTGAGAGAGTAAAAGGTTTCAAAAATATGCTTTTTGGTGGTGAAGGCTTATTTTTAACTACTTTAAGAGGGCCTGGTAAGGTATGGCTGCAAACAATGCCTATACAGAGTATGGTTGGTGAATTAACTCCGTTTCTGAATATACCATCAAGTAATTAAAGTAAGATATTTGTAACGATAAATTGTCTGAGCGGGCGATAATATTTCACTCTTATAGTCTTGTCTGTGAAAGTATCTGTTGAAAAGGTGAAATATTCCCTGTCAGGAAAAGGAGATAAAAATGAATAAAAAATATTTTTTAGGGCTGTTTTTTCTTTTGCTGTTTTTGCTGATTTTATCATCTTGTAGACAGGAAGATATAAGTGTATTTATGCTTACAGATACTAGCATGGAAATAACTCATTTGACTACAGGGTATATTGATGCTGATACTATAATTGCAGTGAGGTTTAGAGAGGAGAAGGTTAAAAAAGATTATTTGGAAAAAGATTTAAATGATATATTTACATTTACACCTGAAATAGAGGGGAAAACATATTGGCAGGATGAAAGAACAATAGTATTTGAACCAGCTGCTCCTTTGTATAAAAGGAAGAATTATCATGCTAGACTGGACTTTTATAAGTTATTTTCTCCCGAAGATGAAAATGATATAGAGGAATTAGAATTTCACTTTAAGACAACAGGTCAAGATGTACTTAGTTTAAAGGGAGGATTTGAATTAGAAAGTAAAAACAAAGCTGAAAATGTTAATTTTATGCTAGAGCTTGAAATGTCTGAAAGGGTAACAGAGAATATTATGCAGGAAGCTTTAGTAATTGAATTGGAAGGAAGAAAGTTAGATTACAGCATCCATACAAGGGATAGTCTTAAATTTGATATTAAATCAGAACGGATAGGAAGATATCGACTACAGGATCGTGAATTAATAGTAAGATTAAAGGATGATTTTCTTCGCTTAGAAGAAGAAATTGAAGAAACTTACATACTGACAGCCCTGGAATCTCCCCTTACTGTGCTTAGAATAGAAGAAGAAAAGCAGAATGAATTTTCTCAATTGAGAATTGTTTTTTCTGATACATTAAAAGAAAACAGAGATTATAGTGGTTATTTAAACATAATACCTCCTATGGATTACGAAGTTAGCGTGGATAAAAATAGCTTAATCTTAAAAGCTGATTTCAGGGCAAGAGAAAATTATAGTATTGAGCTCTTTCCAGGCATAGAAAGTGTCTTTGGTCAAAGATTAGCAGAAAAGGAAGATCATCTATTAGAAGTAGAAATATCAGATCGCAATCCAGCTCTAGAGTTTGTGAATCCTGGCATTTTTATGACTAGTGCCAAAGACAAAAGAATAAACTTTAGAACATTAAATGTGTCTAGACTAAGATTACAAGTAAAAAGAGTTGAAGAAGAAAATCTTATAGACTTTTTTGAGGGATATACCTATCGACCAAGTAGTCAATCTTTTGATAATTATAAGAGATATCAGTTTCGACCTTATGGAGAAGTAGTAGCAGATAAAATTCTTGAAATTGGAGATGAAATGAATAAGTGGATCCAATCTGAATTGGATCTTAGTAATATTATTACTGACAGTGATAGTGCCCTTTATATACTTCAATTGGAATTTGATGAAAGTCAAGCTCTTTATTTTTCCGATGATATGAGTAACTGGCAGAGAAGTAATTATTTAAATAGTAATGCTAGAGCTGTAAAGCATCTACTTTTGAGTGATATAGGGATAACGGTAAAAGAACTATCAGGAAAGTATTATGTTTTCCTAACTGACATACTTAGTACTGAAGTGCTTGAAAATGCGATAGTAGAGATAAAAGACAGATCAGGAGAAGTATTGGATACTGCTTATTCTAATGAAATGGGTTTAGCTTTACTTGAGACCAGCGATAGAGCTAAATATATAGAAGTTAGAAGGGGCAATAACTATGCAATAATGAATCTTGATTCATCAGTTTTGAACAAATCACTTTTTGATATAGGTGGTATGCAAAAACAGGATGGGGTTAATGCCTTTATATATACAGAACGAGGAGTTTATCGTCCTGGTGATGAAATAAATATTTCAGCGATAGTAAGAAATGAAGAAGATACATTTCCCGATAATCACCCTGTAAGTATAAGTCTTTATAATCCACAAGGTCGATTAGTAGAGGAGAAAATATCTACTGAAGCCAGTGATGGGTTTTATAGTTTTAATTTTAGAACAGAGCGAGATGCCTTGACTGGAAATTGGAGAGCAGTTTTGGAACTTGGTAGTAGGAGATTTGTTCATGAAATTAAGGTAGAGGAAATAGTACCATATAGAATTAGAGTAGCTATAGATAGTGAACAGGACCTTATAAATAAGGATGACGAGGAGATTGATTTTACAATAGAATCTGAATATCTATTTGGAGCACCTGCTAGTGGTCTGGAAAGTGAAACTTTATTAGCTATTGAACCTTATACTGTTAGCTTTACAGGGTATCAAAATTTTGTTTTTGATAATGACACAGTAGATTTTAGAAGAATAGAAAGTAATAGAATTATACAGGATCTAGATGAGGCAGGAAGAGCAGAACTTTCCTGGGATATACCTGCTTTAAGAAATGTACCTTCTGCTTTGAGATTAAGGATAGATAGCAGGGTTTATGAAAGTGGCGGTCGAGCGGTACCTCGAACTAAAGTAATTCCAATTAGTTTTTATGACAGCTATGTAGGGATTATGAGATTGGAGAACCCAGAATTAAGTATTGGGGAAGATGCTAATTTCAATATAGTTCACTTAGATAAAGATGGTCATCCACTTAGTAATTCTAATCTGGAATATAATATATATCGGATGAGAAGGTATTGGTGGTGGGAATTTAATTCTCAGGATCATTTTAGAAGACATTATAAAAGCAATCAAAGAACAGAACTTATTGAAAAAGGTAGTATCACTACAAATCAAGAAGGCTTTGCTTATATAGAACATAAATTAGAAGATTATGGAGAAATTCTACTAGAAGTTAGAGATCCAGAGGGAGGACATCAATCCGCATATTTCTTCCGTTCCTATTGGTGGGGAGATAGTGGTGATGAACGTAGTGCTGATGTGGTTAATTTACGACTAGATAAAAATGAATATACGCCTGGCGAAATAGCCAAAGTATCTTTAAATACTCCATCCAGGGGTAGGGCCCTGCTAACAGTGGAAAAAGGTGAAGAAATCCTCTATAAAAGATGGGAGGATATAGATAGTACAGAATCTGTTTTTGAAATAGAAGTTAAAGAAGAATATATACCAAATGCCTATATTTCAGTTATTGTTTATCAAGAATATGAAGAAATAGATAATGACTTGCCTATTAGGATGTATGGAATCCTGCCTTTAAATGTGCAAAGTCAGGGTACTAAGATTGACTTTGAGTTAAACTTAGTAGATACACTTAGACCGGAAGAGGAATTGAAAGTAGAAGTCCAAACAAAAGATAATAGACCTGCTCAATTTACCATAGCTGTAGTAGATGAAGGCTTATTGGATATTACGGGGTTTAGAACACCAGAACCATGGTCTTACTTTTTCTCAAAACAACGTCTTTTAAGCAAATCATATGATAATTATTCAGATATAATAGATCCAAGTCATGGTTTTATCTATAACTTATTCTCCATAGGTGGAGATATGGAACTAATGCGTTCAAAAGATTTGACATATCAAGAACAACAAGC
Organism: Halanaerobiaceae bacterium ANBcell28; assembly: GCA_037623315.1. Taxonomy (GTDB): domain Bacteria; phylum Bacillota; class Halanaerobiia; order Halanaerobiales; family DTU029; genus JBBJJH01. Next base: position 42,936 of record JBBJJH010000009.1, on the reverse strand, counting down.
ACAGGCTCAGGAAGCTCAAAGATTTGAAGCAGTTACTTTCTTTAAAGGTCCAATTCAAACTGATGATTCGGGTTTTGCTGAAATGACTTTTGATATACCAAATTATATTGGTAGTTTAAGAGTTATGGTAGTTGGGGCTAATGAAGGGAATTATGGTAATAGTGAAGAAACTGTGACTGTAAGATCTCCATTAATGGTTTTAGAGACATTGCCAAGAGTGATGGGACCTTTAGATAGAATTCGTATTCCTGTAACTGTTTTTGCTCTAGAAGATAATTTAGGAGAGGTAAAAGTTAGTATCGATGTAGAAGGTGCTGCTGAAATCCTTGGAGATAATGAACTTTATATTGAATTTACAGAGGCAGATACTCAGGAAGTATTTTTTGAAATGGCAGCTAAGAATATGATAGGGAGAGCAGACATTAGAATATCTGCTTATTCAAAGAGCAGTGATTATCTAAGTGAAAGTAATATTGAAATGCCTATTAGACCATATAATCCTTATATTTATTCTAGTGTTGAGAAAGTTGCTGATAGTGGTGAAGTAGTAGAATTGGCTGTTCCAGAAAGTGGTATAGCAGGAACAGGTGCAGCCCAATTAAGTATATCCAGTATGAAGGGATTAAATATAAATCACCGACTTAAGTGGTTGCTAAGATATCCATATGGTTGTCTTGAGCAGACTACATCAGCTGTTTTTCCTCAACTTTATCTACCTGCTATATATGATTTTAATTATGAGGATTTAAGTGAAATTGATAAGAATATTAATGCAGCTATCTCAAGAATGAGAAAATATCAAGTAAGTGGAGGTGGATTTTCATATTGGCCTAATGGTACTCATGTAAATCAATGGGCAACAAATTATGCAGGACATTTTCTTCTTGAAGCTAGAAATAAGGGATATCGTGTTCCAGATGATTTGTTTGATAATTGGCTAGCATATCAAAATAGTGCTGCCAGAGGAAATCGAGGTAATTTATTGACAAGGGCATATCGACTCTACTTGCTTGCAATGGCAGATAAATCAGTCCTTTCTTCAATGAACTATATGCGTGAAAGTGAATTAGAAGATATGAGCAACACTGCTAAATTTTATTTAGCTGCTGCTTATCAGCTTTTAGGATATGAGGATATTAGGGAAGAGATAATGGCAGAGACTGACTTAGATGTAGAGGATTATTTGGAGTTTAGTGGTACTTTTGGTTCTAGTCTGCGTGATAAGGCTATTATGCTGGATTTATTAACAGTAGTTGGAGATAATGTAAGGGGGCTAGTCTTATATAATGAAATTGCAGAAGAGATGTCTTCAGATAAATGGTATTCAACTCAGGCTACAGCATATTCTTTATTGGCATTGACTAAATACTTAGGAGTAGTTGCAGATACTGATGATAAATTGACTGGAAAAATACGACTGGCAAATATGGAAATTATAGATTTTGAACTGCAAGATATAGTTGAAATTATCCCTATAGAAAATAGTTTTGCAGAAATTATAAGTGTTGAAAATACTTCTGATATTCCACTGTTTTTTGCACTGGAATGGGAAGGGATACCTTATAGGGATAATATAGAAGCTGAACAAAGTGGCTTAATCTTAAGAACAAACTACTATGATCTAGATGGTCACGAAATAGAGATAGATAAGGTAGAACAGGGAGATAGTTTTTATGCTGTTTTTCGGGTTAGTCAAGAAGGAAATATAAATATTAGTGAAGTAGCTCTTGTACAAATCTTGCCAGCGGGCTGGGAAATAGAAAATCTAAGATTAATAGGTGGAGAACTGCCAGATTGGACTAAGGATTATCATCTTGATCAAGAAGAATATCTTGATATTAGGGATGACCGAATAATGTGGTTTTTTGATATGGAAAGGTTTGTTCATTCATATGATTTTATAGTAAAAATAAACGCAATCACAGTAGGTGAATTTTATTTACCTCCTACATTATTAGAAGCAATGTATAATAATGATTATAAAGTCACTACTGAAGGTAGAAAGGTAGAGGTATTAGCTAGATGAAGCTTGTAGAGCAAATAAAGCAAAGCAAAATAATTAAGCAGCTTAAGCATATAAAAAGAACTAGTATAGTTTTGACTTCTTTTATAGTAATATTTCTTTTCTTGAGTACTATATTTTTATTAATGAGTAGAATACCTGAAGCAATATTTCCAGATAATTATAGCACTATAGTTCTCGATGAAAATGAGCAATATTTACGTATCTTTCTAAACAGAGATCAACAATGGATATTCCCAGATGAAGGCAAGGAAATACCGGAGAGATTGAAATTAGCAGTGACTCATTTTGAGGATAAGAGATTTGAAAAGCATCGTGGAATTGATATATTGGCTTTAAGCAGGGCTTTGTATCAAAATATAAGGAATAAGGAAAAGATAAGTGGTGCCAGTACAATAAGCATGCAGTTAGCTCGACTTATGGAGCCAAAAGAAAGAACAATAAAAAATAAAATACTGGAAATGATGCAAGCTATTAGAATTGAGATGAATTATAGTAAAAATGATATACTAAATCTCTATCTTTTACATGCTCCTTATGGTAGTAATATAATTGGTTATAGAACTGCATCAATGAAGTACTTTGCAAAAGATGCAGAAAACTTAACTTGGGCAGAAGCAGCCACACTGGCTGTTTTGCCCAATAATCCTTCTAATGTCAATCCAATGCAAAATCCTGAGAGACTAAAGAAGAAAAGAGATGAATTATTATTAAGTCTTCACAAGGCTAATGAGATTGATGAAAGTACATATAGATTGGCCATTGCTGAAGAAGTGCCTGAAGGTCAATACCCCTTTCCATTATCTGCACCACATTTAGCTGAAAGGCTTAGAAGAAGTCAGTCTGAAAATATTATAAGAACAACAATCAATAAAGAACTACAAGATAAAGCTAGATATTTGCTTTTGGACCACTTGACAAGTATTAATAGACTGGGGATAAATAATGGAGCTTTATTAATTACAGACACAGAATCGGGAGAGGTAAAGGCTTATCTTGCTTCACATGATTATTATGATAACGAAAATCTTGGTAAAATTGATGGTGTACAGATGAGAAGGTCTAGTGGATCAACCTTGAAGCCATTTCTTTATGCATTGGCTATGGATGAAGGTTTGATAATACAAGAAAGTAGAATCAAGGATATACCTATAAATTACGGCGGCTATACTCCTCATAATGCCAATAGGCGCTTTGATGGCATAGTCAAGGCAGATGAAGCTTTGATTCGTTCTTTGAACGCTCCAGCAGTAAATTTGCTCTATCAGTATAGTGTAAATAAGTTCTATAATTTTTTAGAAGAAGCAGGTTCAAAATCTCTATTTCGTGAGGCAGAGGATTATGGATTATCTATAATTTTAGGTGGGTCAGAGACTAGTCTTTGGGAGTTGAGCCAACTATACAGAGGCTTGGGAAACTATGGCGATTTTTCAGATATATCTGTTTTGAAAGATTTAGAAGTGGAAGATATAGATCTAGTTTCTGAACTTTCTAGTACTTGTACTAATCAATTAATATCTGCTGGTTCAGCCTATCTAGTATTGGATATTTTGAAGGAAGTAAAAAGACCAGGTTTGGAATATTACTGGCGAGAATATCAATCTAGTTCTCCTATTGCATGGAAAACTGGTACCAGTTTTGGCAGTCGTGATGCCTGGGCTGTAGGGGTTTCTCCTGATTGGACAATAGCAGTTTGGGTAGGAAACTTTGCTGGTGGAGAGATCAAGGGTATGACTGGAGTTGATTCAGCAGCACCTCTTCTTTTTACAGTGTTTAATCACCTGGAGAAAAAGAATTCCTGGTTCAAGAAGCCTGAATATGATTTAAAGGAGATAAAGGTGTCTAGTAATACTTCTTATACTTTGAAAGGAGACTTTGCTGAACTTGAATTTAGATTAGCGTCTGCATCTGCTAAACCTTTAGTAAATTCACCCTATGAGCAGATTCTTTATCTTAACAATGAGGAAAGTATGCAAGTTTGTTCTTTGTGTTGGGATAGAGAGGATTTGAAAATAGTACAGAGGGTAGTCTATCCACCACGGGTTAATAAATACCTTAGAAATAGTGGCAGAGACTATAGCTTAGTTCCACATAATCCTGAATGTCCAGGATTAGAACAGAATAATCCTATTGACTTTGTGTATCCACAAGAAGGTAGTAGGATTTTTCTGCCCAGGGATAGAGATGGAGAATATCAAAAGCTTAATTTGGAGTTAGCCCATGCACATCAAGAAAGCAGGATATTCTGGTATATAAATGACGAGTATCTAGGAGAAACTATAAATGAGCATCAGCAGAATATTATTTTAGAAACTGGCAGGCACAAATTATATGTTATAGATGGATCAGGTAATACTAGAGAGATAAATTTTCACTTACAGAGACGTTGAACTCGCCGGGGATGAATCTGATATGGGACTGTTATCTGTCATAATTTAATATGGCAGATAATTTTCTCCTATAGAAAATAAGGAGAGTGGTAAAGTGGAACATTTTAAAAATATTGTCTGGATTATTGCTAAGTTAGTCTTAGTTTATTTTTTCAGTATAATGGTATCTTTACTTATTGGAATTCCTATTGGCTTAATTATATTTGAGCTGAGTGAAGCTGGGAGGGAACTTAGTGTAGAAAATGAAATGTTTATAAATATAATTATAGGTAATCTTGCTATGATAATTGGAATATTTATAGTTTATAAAATATTTGAGAAACGAAGTAATTTGTCAATTGGATGGAAAGATGATGACTTAGTAAATAAGGGAATCGAAGGTTCACTTTGGGGGATATTTTTAATAACAATACCTTTCTTATTTGTCTTACTATTGGGAGGTATCCAAATACTAAGTGTAGGATTTAATTTAGCAGTATTGAAAAATCTAGCTATAGGTGTACTTTTATTCTTATTAGTAGCAATTTCTGAAGAATTGTTAGTCAGGGGTTATATTCAAGGTCTTATAAAACAGAAATATGGAGTAAAAGCAGCCATTATAGCTGGGTCTCTTATTTTTGCCTTACTTCATATATTTAACCCCAATATATTACAAAGTCCCATTCCTCTTATAGTATTGTTCATTGCTGGGATTCTATTTGGTGTTAGTAGGGAAGTGACTGGTAGCTTATGGGTTCCTATTGGTATTCACTTTACATGGAATCTTTTTCAAGGTCATATATATGGATTTGAAGTTTCAGGTGGAGAGTTTGGCCCGACTGTTTTTGAGATTGAACGAATTGGTCACCAACTTATTAATGGAGGTCCTTTTGGGTTGGAAGGCAGTATAGTTACTACTATATTTCTAATTCTGGCGATTTATCTTCACTATTGGGTTTATGTTGAATGGAAGAGAAAAAAGAAAGGACAGTAAAATTTAATATCTTGTGGATAAATGTTTTAAGGCTAAAGCCGTATTCTGTCACAGAATGCGGCTTTTTCTGATATCTTTTTTAAGTAAATTAGCTTAAAAGTAAATAATTTTAAGGAAAAAGAAGGATTTTTATAACTAATCGAGAAAGAATTACAGGATTATTGAGAGTGATCTAATTATTGATGCAGAGTATTCAGAAAGAATTCTTAGGATAAAAGAATTAGATATTGCTTCAAATGTTAATATTTCCATTATCGGTTCAGAGACTGTTTATTTATACTTGGAAGGTGATTTGGAAATAAATTATGGGAGTAGAATTAATTCCGCAGATGTTGGGAATTTGATATTATATCATAGTGGAAATAAGATAAGTTTTGATAGTGAAGTTCCCAGTGATGAAAAATACAACTTTTCTGGAACAATCTATTCACAGGCAGAAGAAATATATATTGATAACGGTGCTAGAGTAAATGGAAGTATTTATGCAGAAAAAGCAGATTTATATATAAGGGGAGGTATAATTGCCAATCAACTCTTATATGTAAAATCAGGAGATATTGTATTAGAAAATGGTGCTCGGGTAAGTGGTGAAATTCTCTCTGGAGGAAATAATATAAACATAATTGGTGGAAGCTTATTTGATGGTAGAGAGAAGGGATTATATGCACCAGAGGCTTATATTCGTGTGAACATGGGTGCTAATATTATAGGGAATATATTTGCTAATCCTAGTAAAGTTAGTATAGATTATATTGACCCTCAAATATCAGAGTATTCATTAATAGACACAAGGGATAATAATGAAATATTTGTAGAAGAAGTATGTATATATTCTGATACAGAAAGCCCCATTTTTATACTTAGTAGAAATGAAAATAATCAATGGCTAAGAATTTTTGCAGGTGAAAGCAGCAATAGAAGTTTTTGTTTTAGGGATAATTTCCAAGCAAATAGATTATTAGTTTATAATCCTCTGATCTTTAATATTACTGAGTTAAAGATAAATGCTTACAGTACTATTAATAGGAATGCAGATGTTCAGATACTAACGCCAGTAAATAAGCAAAGTATATCTGACTATGAATTTAGTAATCATAGGATTATAGGCTATGTAGATAACCCCAATACAGAGGTCTTTATAAATAATCAAAATGTATATAAAAGAGGACACTATTTTTGGATAGATACTAATCTAATAGAAACTAATAATTTTTATAACAAAATTGTAGCTGCAGTTATTGATCAAGAAGGTCGTATAAGCAGAAAAGAAATAGAGATTTATATAGAAGAAGAGTCATTAATTGTTTTAGATCAAGATGATGATATTATTTATACAGATGCAGCAAATTATATTCTTAGTGGTAGTATATATCCACCTTTAAATAGTTTATATATTAATAATAAGCAGGTGGATATTAGTAATCAGCGATTTAGTACTGAACTCAGTTTAAAAGAAGGTTTTAATCTTATAGAGTTAGAAGGACAAGTACTTGATAATGATGGCTTAGTTCAAGCTCGGAGAAAACTTTATACTCAAATTATTAAACATAGTACAGGGATTGAACTGGAAATACAAGACCCAGAAGATGCTTCCCATACAAATCAAGTGATTATAGATATTAGTGGTATAGTATCAGGAAGAGATCAGTTATCGGTATATGTAAATGGAATTCAAGCTAATATAGATGGAATGAATTTCACTACCCGTCAATTTTTAAGAGAAGGAAGTAATATAATTACAATTGAAGCATCAGATCAAATTAATAGTATAGAAAAAGAGATAGAAGTAATAAAAGATACATTAGAGCCTATGTTGCTTTTTTTATATGATAGTTTGCTTAGTTCTAGTAATATGGTTTTCTTTGAAGGAACTGTATTAGATAGAAATCCAGTTTCTTTTACTATTAATGGTCAGCCTGTAGATTTAATAAATTCTAGATTTGCAGAAGAGCTATTCTTTAATGATGGGAATCATCTTGTTACAATGAGAGCAGTGGATCTAGCTGGTAATGAGACTATAAGAGAATTAAACCTTACTGTTGATACTATTCCACCAGTAGACTTTGAAGTTGAAGTAGAGCCAGAAGGCTGGACTAATCAAAATGAAGTAATGATTAGTTTTGAAAGTAGTGATAATATTAGTGGTATTAGTCATTACGAGTTGTCCATAAATGGAGAAGATTTCTATGAAGTTAGCAGTCCTTATCAACTATCTTTTGAAGAAGATGGGGTACACGAGATTATCATAAAAGCTGTTAACCATGTTGGTTTAATTACAGAAGCTGAAGCTAATGTCTATATAGATACGACTCCACCACCTGTAGCTCATGATTTTCGTGCGGTAGCAGGTTCAGATTATACAGCGGTAAGATGGGATAGGTATCCAGAACAAGAGAATATTAAAGAGTATCATCTATATAGAGATCCTGTATGGCATCAAGAGGATTATCTAGTGATAGATGTAAATGATACTATTCTAGGTGATAATGAAGAAATATTAGAATACAGAGATAAAGATGTAAATCTAGGTCATGAATATTCTTATTGGCTACAGGTAGTAGATAAAGCTGGAAATATAAATGAGATTACAGAAGAATCTACAATAGAAGCAGGTATAACTATTGAAGAGGTAAAGGTTGTAGATGAAGATGATATGACTCTTGCAAATGTAGAAGAAAAAGAACCTATTCGTGTGGAGTATCAATCTGTAGAGTTGAGTATACCAGTAGAAGCTATACCAGAAGATGGTTCTATTCAAATTACAGGTGTGCAATCAGAAGAAACATCACAAATACAAAGCTTATCACAATCTAACTCTGATAATGAAAATATTATAATTACTGATAGTGTTCACTTTCAGTTTCAGGATGTAGATGGTGAGCAGAAGATAGATGTTCAATTTGAAGAAGAATTAACAGTTACTTTTGATTTTGATATTGATTTAATACCTGAAGGATATACTCCATTTGATCTAGATGTATATTACTATACTGAAGCAGAAGGTAATTGGATTAGACTTGAGGGAGCAGGTATTGATTTAGAAACTGGTAAGATATCAGCAAAGACAGATCATTTTTCTATCTATAACGTACAGGTAAATCAGAATTATGCACCTGGTGCCGAAGCATATGAAGATCTGGGACTTTCGCCATATAAATCATACTTTAAACAAAATCAGGAGTATGTTTCACCATCCAGCGGTAGTCTTACATTAACTGGAATAGATCTTTCACTACCTGGAAGAAATGGCTTAAATCTAGAGTTGGGTAGAATATATAATAGTAGTACAGTGACAATGGAGTTATTAAAAAAAGCTTTTAACAGTAATGCAGTAGTTAAAGGATATGATAGTTTTGGAGTTGCCTGGAATATAAATCTACCCTGGATAGAAGTAAATAGTGATGGAACTTTTGTTTATTTTGAAGATGGGAGTGCCAGTAAAATATCCTGGAATCGTAGTGAAGATGGGAGTGAAGCTACTGCTACAGCTACTTATCGAGAAGGAAAATATTTTAGAGCAGAAAAAGTTCAAAAATTAGAAGGTTATTGGTTCGATATTTTTGGTAAATATATTGGAGGTAATTGGGAAGATCAATCATACACAATCATCAAAAAAGATGGAACAGTATATAATTTTAATGGTAATGGTATGATAACAGAAATTATAGACAGAACAGGTGAAAATAGAATTAAATTCGAATATAAAGGACGTGAAATAGACTATATTATAGATAGTCTGGGAAGAAAGATTGAATTCAAATACAGAGAAGGTAAAATTGAAAAGATAAAACAAGAGGATAGAGTTTATCGGTATGAATATGATAATGATAGATTAACTAAAGTTATAGATCCGGAAGGTCGGGAAACAGAATATGTGTACACAAGTAATACTGTGACAAGAGGTAGTAGGGTTAGAAGAACAGAAGCTAATAATGTTCCTCCTGAAGTAAGAGTTAACTATAACAATGTCAAACATGTAACCGTTCCTTTAGTAAAAGAAATTATTTATCCTACTCGTGGGAAAACTATTTATGAATATAGTAGAAATGGAGTTATCTGGGAAGGAACAGGAGGTAGGAGAGGCACAGCAGAAAGAAAACTAGAAAATGGGGAAACGAAAAAGATAGAATGGCGCCTTAGATATGAATGGACTGTTTATGATAGATCTACCATTGTAGTAGATAATCATTATCAAAAATCAATTGAAGAAGAAAATCTTCTTATAAAACCAACAAGATATGAATATACCTTTAATCATGAATATGAAGATAATCGCAAGACTCTTTCCAGTAAAAGACGTGTTGCTGATCAAGATAGTTTTAGAATAGAAAAAACCAGACGTTTAGACATTAGTAATGATGAAATTAATATAGAGCAATTGAATAGCGAAGAAATAAATAAAGAAGATATAAAGAAAGAAACGATTATGGACTTTAATGATGATGGTCTAATGACAGAAAAAACAATAAATGATCAAGCAGGGAACGAAATTGAAAGAATCGTATATCAGTATGAGTCCAAGTTTAAAGAAATAAGGGGAAAAAGAGTCTATAAAGATGGTGAAACCCGTAATGTATATCAAGAAATTTATGATTATGATAACTGGGGTAATCTTACCAACTACCAACATACGGGAACAGGTCTAGAAGTGAAAAACTATTACTACAATACTGATAGCAGTGATAATGTTGATAATGAATTTGCAAATATTGATTTTAATTTAGATGGTATATTTATAGATGAAAATAAAAATATACGTAATCGCTTGGCTGGAAGAAAGGTATATAATAGTAATGCCCGGGATAGAGAGATAGTTGAGGAATCAGCCTATCTTTATGATTCTAAGGGTAATCTTCTAAAAGAAGCTGTTTATCTAGAAAATGAAGATGGAGAGAGTAATTGGCAGATAAGTAGCTATGATTATGATGATTATGGAAATGTAAGAGAGACTATTGATCCTCGCGGTGTAAAGACTGTGCTGGAATATAGCGAAGAATATAATCATGGCTTCCTAACGCAGAAGAAAATAACAGGAATAGATGGTCAAATCACTGATGCTGCAGGAGAAGTTCTACCGCCAGTAATTCATAGCTATGGCTATGAATTGAACACAGGCTTAAAAACCTGGGAGATAGATCCTGAAGGCAACCTAACAGAATATGAATATGATAATTTAGCTAGGTTAATTAAAATAATGTATCCCACAGATGAAGAACAGGAATCAATAGCAAGTATTCCACGGGAAAACTTAAGCCGAAATAATTATGATGAATTGAGAACTAACAACCCTGTAAAAATACAATACTACAATGATCAAGAAAGAAGTACAACAGTAGTAAATGCTACTAGCAACATAGAAGTAGATGATAATAAAGTATTAAACAATATAATAGAAGACTCTATTTTCAATAAATCAAGATATCATTATGATAGTCTCAACCGCTGGGTAAAATTAGAGCAATTTTTAAGAGAAGACGAATTAGCTGATGGCCAAAATTCTCCCTTTATTACCGAGTTCACTTACGATCAACATGGTAATAGAGAAGCAACAATAGATGCAATGGGGAATAAGACAGTAAATGAATATGATGCTTTAAATCGTATAAGAACTATAACTTATCCAGATGGAACATCTACAGAAATAGACTATGATAATCATGCAAACAGCCGCATAATAACAGACCCTGAAGGATTAAAAACAATTGAGATAAAAGATTGGGATGGAAATATAACTGAAGTCACTAAGATAAAAAATAGAATAAAGCTCAGCAGGATAAGTGCTAGTTATGATCGGACGGGTAAACTAATATCAGAGACAGATGCCAATAGACATAGAACAGACTATTATTACGATCATTTAGGAAGGCTTGTAAGAGTAGAATTGCCAGAAGATGAATATATTCTACCTGGAGATGATTACTCAACAGAAGATTATCGACCAATAATAAGATATGAATATGATGATAGTGGAAATATGATAAAAGAAATAAGGCCAGAGGGTAATATTGGTATAAATCCAGAAGGTTACACTTACCAATATCAATATGACCAGTTAAATAGAAGGATAAAGACAATAGACCCTGCAGGAAATATATTAAAAACATTTTATGATCAAGCAGGTAGAGTAATTCAAGAGGTAGATCCATTAGGAAATGTCTTTGAAGTAATCTATGACAGTCATGGTAATCAAATAGCAGCAATAGATGGTGAAGGAAATATTAGCTATAGTGAATATAATATTATTGGTCAGCAAACAGCCAGCTATGACCCTAGAGGGGTAGTACCAGCAATTGAAAAAAGTTTTGAAGATACAATCACTATTAATGGTGTAGAGTATGGATTAGATCCCAAGTATCTCACAGCCTTCTCTTATGATAGTCTAGGCCGACAGATAAAAACTACAGATCCATTGGGTAATAGTGTATCTACAAGCTATGATGAAGTAGGCAATGTACGTAAAGTTGTCAATGGAGAGCAAACAATTAAGTATGAATATAATGACCTATATTTCTTAAGAAAAGAAACAGTGAATCCTGATGATGAGAGGGAAATGATTACTGTATATGAACATGATAAAGTAGGTAATGTAGTAAAAGAAAGGAGTCCACGAAATGAGACAGTCATTTATAAATATGATGATTTATATCGTTTAAGAGAAGTCATCAGACCAGATGAAAGTACTGTAGAATACCGTTATGATGCAGTAGGTAATAGAACATTTAAAAAAGATGGCAACGGTAATGAAACAATATATATCTATAACAGTAATAATGAATTATATCTGGTAAGAGAGCCAGGAGATATAGAAACAAAAGATATAGAAACAAAATACTATTATGATCTTAGTAATAATCTAGTAAGAAAAGAGATGGCTAATGGCCTAAGAACAAATTATAGCTTTAACAATCTAGGGCAATTAATCAAAGAAGATAAACCTTTAAATACAGCAGTAGAATTTAAATATGATGAAGCAGGTAATCTCGAAGAGATGATTAATTCTATAGGGATAAAAGAAGTATATAGATACAACAGTAATAATAGATTAAGGTCAGTAGAATACTATGCACCAGACAGTGCTGGGAACTATTCAGAAGAGCCAGCTGAAATAGTGAATTATGATTATGATAAAGCAGGTAACAGGATACTTGCAGAAAGAAGAATAGAAGGAAATATTTTAGCTCACAGCATAGAGCAGAAATATGACCCGTTAAACAGGATAAGAGAAGAAAAGAGGAATATAGAGGGAAGAAGCTATAGCACAGAATATCGATATGACCGTTATGGCAACCTTAGTGGAATAAAATATCCAGGTAGTAGTGAATGGTTAGAATACAAATATGACGATTATAATCTTATCAAAGGCATAGAAAACATAGCTCCAGGAATCGGTCCAGACTTCACTTATCATGAAGACGGCAGTCTGGAAACCATAACTTATGCCAATGGTATCAAAACAAAACATGCTTTGGATAGCAATAGTAGGATAAAAGAAATTAAGATTACAAAAAATAAAAACACAGAATTATTAAAGCTTAATTACGAATATGATGGAGCAAGTAATGTAAAAGAAAGAATAGAAAACGATACTTATACAAACACCTATAAATACGATCAATTAAACAGACTGAAAGAAGCAAAAATCCATGGAGCCTTCTATCAAGAAAGAGGCAGTAATTATGGCTATGTAGAGGAAGACTATTTTGGACAAGAATCTTTAAATACAGCTAAGCTAGACACAAAAGTAATCACTCTTGATTATGCATCAGGTAGTGTAGGAATTGACTTAGGAAGGCTAATAGAGAATATATCCAGGATAGAATTAAAAACAACAGGAATTAGCAATCATCGTCTCACAGAAGAAACATTAGATATTTATTATAGCAATGATAACAGTGATTATCAGCTCTTAAACAGAGATGAATGGGAATACAGAAGAGATATTGCAGGAAATATCACTATAGAGCTGGATAATGTAGAAGCAAGATATATTAAGGTACACAGTAAGTTCTCTGACAGGGATCCTGACTTTGAATTAGTTAATAAAGGGGAATTTACAAATATCCTGAAAGAGCTAATAACAGTCTATGAAAGAAGAGAAAAAGCAACAATTACCTATAATTATGATAAAGTAGGTAACAGGAGAAGTAAATACTTTGATACAGGCAGACAGGAAATGACAGACTATCTTTATTATAATGGTAGCAATAGACTAAAAAGTGATGGAAATTACGGATATGTGTACGACAATGCAGGAAATTTAATAGAAAAAGGGAATTATTATACTATAGAAGGAGAAGAAGTAATCTTCACAGCTAAAGAAGGCAGTGGAGTAGAATACTGGCAGTATGAATACAACCTGCAGAATAGACTGTCAAGGGTCAAGAAGAATAGAGAGTTAATAGCAGAGTTTAGCTATGATGTAAATGGTATGAGGATAATGTCAAGAGAGCAGGAAGTAGAGTTAGCTGATTTCAGGACGACTTACTTTGTCTATGGGTATAGTGGAAGAGTGTTGATGGAGGAAAGCAGTGCAACTGCTTCTGACACTAAATATACTTCGTATATTTATGCCTTTGCGAAGACCTTTGCTAAAGTGGATGGGATTTTAGATTCTGCTACTGTTATAGCAGAAGATGTAACTTTCTATCATCATGATAATCTTGGTTCTACAAGATTAATGACAGATCATGAAGGTAATGTTACTTTTGATCAAGATTATATGCCTTTTGGTGGTGATTTACCAGGGGTAAATCAGCATGAAGTCCAGAATGATGAGAATGAGGGATATAAGTATACTGGTCAGCGAGAAGTAGTTTCTATAGGCTTGTATTATTATGGTGCTAGGTATTATGATCCAGGGATTGCTAGGTTTATTACTGAAGATAGCTGGCCTGGTAGATTATCTGACCCACAGACTCAAAACACGTACATTTATACTCTAAATAATCCGATGAAGTATATTGATCCTACTGGAAATGTGCCGGAGGAAGTTGAAAATATCCTAGAAATTTATGAATTGGATATAGACCTATCATACTTAGAAGACTTGAATTTAGAAAACATGTCTTTAGATGAATTAATTGGTGAATATCTATATTTAAAATATATACTCCCAGAGGATCCAGTTGCACAAGCTTTGGATTATGTTCCAGATGTAGCAAAAGATGCTGCGGAAATAGGAGTAGAAGGCTATGAACTCTATTCTGATTTATCGGATTTGAGTAGTGATTTAATAAATTACAGGTACACTTTAATGATGAATAGTCTTATAAGTAATAGAAAAAGAGTGCATAATGAAGAGCAATATATGAATAAATTAAGAAACATAATACAAGATGTTCCCAAAATGATGACTGCAGAATATGGCATAGAATATGCAGGACAGTACACTTTTAGAAAATATATTCAATTTGATGTCACTAGAGCAGATTTAGATCGCCTTGAGGATAATATTTCTAAATATAATCTCGATGATGATATTTTTTATGCATATAGAGCTGCAGATAATATTTTTAGATTAGCTGGTCTTCATATGAGTATTGAGACAATAATGGACAACGTGCCATATTATAATAAAGTTACATTTATAACTGCACCTATCTATGGATATTGTAGAAGGTCTATTGAAAAAGGGGGATATGATCCATATGGCTTTGTTAAATAAAAAGAAAATAATATTGTTAATGGTTGTATTTGTAATTCTACTTTGCTTAACTACTTTCTTTTTTAAGATTCACCTACCTATTAGTATGTCTAATAAGGCAATTCAAATAGTAAATAATGATGATACAAATCAAATGGATTATTTATTGAAAGTGTTAGAAAAGGAAACTAATAATCCTTACTTTAAATACTCTCATGCAAGAATTATTGGATTTTTGGCAAGGCATAAAGTGATAGAAGAGATTGATTCTATGACAAAATATTACTATCAAACTCATGATGTGTTACAAAAAAGACATGTTATAATGAGTTTGAGTAAGATGGGAACAATGAATTCAGTGGAATTTTTATCAAATGAATTAGAAAACACCAATAATGCTAGAATAATAGAAGCTATATATCGTTCTCTATTTAGAATCTATTTTCTAGAAAATAGTAATGATGTAATACAGGAAGAAATATACAAAGCATATAAAAATAGAGACATTGTAGATGAAAGAATTAAATTAAGGAAAAATATTATACTGTATTTAGAAGAAGGTGATTTGGATTATTTCATGGAAATCGCAAAAATTCCTTTTCTTGATCAGGAAAATATGGAGTATGAATTAGCTAGTATCTTAGCTTATGAAATTAGTAATAAAGATATTATTAAGGAAGATGATAAATTTCATATAATTATTAATGATTTAGCTAAGAATGAAGAATATAAAAGAATGTTAAGAGAATATATTGATTAGACTAAAATATATTCTCTATAATATGGAATTTGAAGAATAGATATCTTAGAGCTATAAACCTGCAAATAGAGGTTTATAGCTCTATTTTTAACTATCATACTCAAGATAATCTGTCCAATAGACTATGACAGTCTTAACCGCTGTATAAAATTAGTCAGTTTATTTAAACTGACTTGAAAACAAAGGATGAAATAACTTGACTTATTTATTAAAATTTAGGATGAGATAAGCTGGATAATGTAGAAGCAAGATATATTAAGGTACACATGGCTAAGCTAAAATATTTTGAAGATTGAGCTTATTGTTTCAATCCAGGAGAATGCTAAGCAAAACTATTAAAAAAATTATACAAAAAGCATTTTAAAACAAAGTAAGATATTATATAATATCATTATAAATTAGATGTCATAAGTTGCTTGTTTTTTATGAATTTCATTTTAGAATGAAGAATAAATCAAAGGCTTTAGGCTTAGTATTTAAACTTGGGAGGTATTAAAAATGTGGCATAGTATTGAAAAGTGTGAAGTGTTGGAAAGATTAAATAGTAGTGAAAAAGGCTTATCAGAAGCTGAAGTGGAAAAGCGTCTGGCAGAGCAGGGATTGAATAAGCTACCAGAGTCAGCTAGAGAGAGTGGAGTAATACGTTTTCTAAGGCATTTCCATAATGTCTTAATCTATATTTTAATTATAGCTGCTATTGTTACTGCTTATATGGGACATTGGATTGACACCTGGGTTATACTGGCTGTAGTTGTTGTAAATGCTTTTATTGGTTTTATTCAGGAAGAAAAGGCGGAAAAGGCCCTGGAAAGTATTAAACATATGCTGGCTCCTAAAACTATGGTCTTGCGAGATGGGAAAAGAGAAGAAATAGATGCTGAAGAACTTGTCCCAGGTGATATAGTATTACTTTCTTCAGGAGATAAAATCCCAGCTGATGTGAGAATATTACAGGCTGATAGTTTCAAAGTTGAGGAATCAGCACTTACAGGAGAATCAAATGAGGTTAGCAAAAATACTAATATAGTAGCTGAGAAAGCAGTTCTTGGTGACAGAAAATCTATGGCTTATTCTGGAACTAAAGTGAGATATGGAACGGCTACTGCAGTTGTTGTGGCAACAGGCTCTGACACAGAGCTGGGTAAGATAAACACTATGATTTCTGAAGCAGAGGATATAGAAACACCACTTATAAGAAAGATAAATGAGTTTGCTAAGTTTCTGGCTATTATCATAGTTGGGTTGGCTGTATTGTTTTTTGCTTTTGGCTATTTTTTCAGGGATTACGCAATAAGTGAGTTGTTCTTAATTGTAATTGGACTAGCAGTTGCTTCTATTCCTGAAGGTCTTCCTGCTATTATGACTATAACTCTGGCAATTGGTGTACAGAAAATGGCCAGAAGAAATGCAATTATCAGGAAGCTGCCTTCAGTTGAAACACTAGGATCAGTGACAGTAATTTGCTCAGATAAGACTGGTACCCTTACCAGAAATGAAATGACTGTTAAGAATGTATATACAGCAAATGCTGAATATAGCGTGGATGGTGCAGGCTATGCTCCAGAAGGAAATATAAAGAAGGCTGATAAAAAGATTGATTATCAGGAGGATAAGACTTTAGCAAAAATGCTTTATACCAATCTCCTCTGTAATAATACCGACCTGGATCAGGACCAAAATGGAGAATGGATTATAAAAGGATCTCCAACTGAAGGTGCTTTAAAGACTCTTGCTTATAAAGCAGGATTAAATGAACTTGAGTCTGAAAGGCTGGCTGTAGTTCCTTTTGATTCTAAACACAAATATATGGCGACATTAAATAAATTAGATGATGGGAATTATATCTTTGTAAATGGAGCACCTGATAGATTGCTGGCCCTTTGTCAAAAACAGCTGGCTGCTGAAGGTGAAGAGAAATTGGATCTGAATTTCTGGGAGGAAAAAATAGAGGAGGCTGCTACTAAGGGACAAAGGGTTTTGGGCTCAGCTTATTGTCAGGTAGATGATGATAAAAACACTCTAGAAATAGAAGATTTAGAAGGGAATCTAGTATTTCTAGGACTGGCTGGCATGATAGATCCGCCACGACCAGAAGCCATTGAAGCTATCAAAGAATGTAAAGAGGCTGGGATACAGGTGAAAATGATTACTGGTGACCATGCTATTACTGCTCTTTCTATTGGTAAAGAAATGGGAATCACTGATAATGATAAGGCCATTACAGGAGCTGAATTGGAAGATATGGATGATGAAGAATTAAAAGATATTGCCCTAGAATATGACATCTTTGCTAGAACCAGCCCTGAACATAAGTTGCGCCTTGTGCGTGCTTTACAAAGACGAGATCAAATTTGTGCTATGACAGGTGATGGTGTTAATGATGCTCCAGCTCTGAAACAGGCTGATATTGGAATTGCTATGGGTATAAAAGGCACTGAAGTTACCAAGGATTCAGCTTCTATGGTACTTCTTGATGATAACTTTGCGACTATTGTTAATGCAGTTGAAGAAGGAAGGACTATCTTTGATAATATACGGAAAACCCTATTTTTTCTCTTACCTACAAATGGCGCAGAAGCCCTTGTTTTGATGATTGGTCTGTTACTGGGGATTGCTATGGCTATTACTCCTGTACAGATTTTGTGGGTGAATATGGTTACAGCTATTACCCTTGCACTGGCTCTGTCCTTTGAGCCTATGGAAGAAAACACCATGAAACTACCACCCAGAGATTCCAAGGAATCTATACTGGGACTACATTTTGTCTGGAGAATAGGTTTTGTATCAGGTCTAATTGGAGCGTCTACCTTTTTGACCTATACCATTATCAAAGATGCTGGCTATAGTATTGAATTTGTTAGAACTGTAACTGTTAATACACTGGTTTTCTGTCAGATGTTTTATCTTTTAAACTGTCGTAAGATTCATGAATCTGTACTTGGAAAAGGTTTTTTTGAGAACAAATTGGTATTCGTAGTTAGTTCTGTTTTAATAATTTTGCAGTTGCTTTTCACATATCTACCTGCGATGAACACATTATTTGGCACAGAAGCTATTAAAACTGCATATTGGATTTACCCTGTAGTTGCAGGAATTTTTGTCTTTTTCTTTGTAGAACTTGAGAAAAAAGTAAGTAATTATATTAAAGGATTAAATAAGAAAAAGGACTAAAGTGGAACTTTCTAATATACATATTAAGGGGGAGTTTATGGCAATAAAATAGTTTTAGGTATAATTGCCAGGCAGTTACTAATAGCTGTTTTCTGAAAACAAACGCAGAATTGTCCTTGTTTGGGGTCTGGATATGAAAGGAATGAGATAGATGAAGTTAAATTGGAAAGGGAGATTTAAAGATAAATCTCAGTTAGAAAAAGGTGATTTACCTGAAAATGCAGTTCAGTTTAGAGAACCAGATTCATTTCTTACTTTGAATATAGTAGCTTGTTTCTTTATTATACCTGTCTTTATTTTGCTAGGAATTGCTATATATATGAAAAGAGAACTTGGCTTACTTGAAGGAACTGCAAATTACTGGGATTTAAGAGGTTTTATATTAGCTTTTATTATGATTTTACCACATGAATTTTTGCATGCCCTTGCATTTCCAAAAGAAGCTGAAGTTCAGGTATGGTATTCACCAAAGAGTCTTATGGCTTTTGTTTTTTCAAGCTATCCTGTAAGTAAAAAAAGATTTATATTCTTATCATTATTACCCAATATGATATTTGGTTTCATACCCTTAATAGTATGGATATTCATTCCTGAAACTTACTGGTTTACTGATACTTTAGTCTCTTTTGCTTTTCTTAGTCTCGTAATGGGTGGAGGAGATTATATGAATGTCTTTAATGCCAGCTGGCAAATGCCAAGAGCGGCTTATACCCAGTCATCAGGTTTCCATTCTTTCTGGTTTATGCCTGAAAAAATGAAGGAAAATTTTTAGTACTAGATATAAAGCTTACTGTTAGATATTGAAAATTAAAAACCAAACGCAGAACCGTCCCCTGTGTTTAAAGGAGGATTAGGATATCATGCTAAATTATCTGGAAAATTCAATTATAATAATTACTATAGCTACTTTAACACTTTTATTGACAATTCTGCTGTATCATTCTATTTTGTACTGGCAGGAAAAATTGTATATAAGTAAGAAAGAAAAGTGGGGACCTGTCTTTCTACAATATCTTAATGAAGAAATAGATTTAGATAAAGCAGCAGATATACTAAATTGTGATTTTAGTTTTTTGTACAAGCTATTTCTAGGATATTTAAGTAATCATAATAAAGTTGATAGGAAGGATCTATATCGTTTAAGGGCATTAGCTAGTAAAATAGGTATCTTAGATTATTATATCAAAAGATTAAATTCTATGAGTAAGAAAAGAAGACTTAGGGCTATATCTTTTCTGGCAAAGATTGAGGAAGTAAGTGTATTGAATATATATCAAAAGAATTTAAATGATAAAGATGAAAGAATAATGTTGGCTAGTTGCAGAGCCATTGCCAGGATTGGTGAACATAGTCTTTTCGTTCCTGTATTAAGGAACTTATTTAATAGAACAAATATGACCTTTGAAGGTATCAGTGATATTATGATAATCTTTGGTAAAGGAGTATCTAAGGATATACAACTGTTACTAGAAGACTATATTGATGGAAAGAAAGATTTAGCTGCTTTATTTGCTGTAGAGGAGTTTGTCTCTCTTTCTTTATTAATTGATATATTGGGATACTTTAAATACAAACCAGCAGTCAAAATATTGGAGGAATTATTAAGACGAGAAGATAATAATGAGGTTATTATACATATCTTTAAAGCCCTAAAGAAGATTGGAGAAGTAATAGCAGAAGATTTGCATGACTATATTTTAAATGAAGATTGGGTTATTAGGAGTCAGGCTGTTGGCTATATAAGCACTATTAGAGACTCACGTTATAAAGAAGAACTAGAGTCTTTGCTAAGTGATGAGCATTGGTGGGTAAGATATTATGCAGCCCAGGCCTTATATGAAATTGGTGAAAAGGATTTATTAATTAAAATAACTAGTGCTTCAGTATTCGCTTCAGATATTACAAGATATGTACTTGCTCAAAACAAAGAATATGTAGAAGACTTGAGTGTAGAAGACTTGAGTGTAGAAAATTTAGAAGGGAGCTTATCATAATAATGCAAACTTTTCATAGAATATTGTTATATATAGACTATCTTGCTATCTTTTATTTCTTTATAATAAATGCTACTTATCTTATATTAAATATTTTTGCCTTCTATTCAATACGTAGATCCTGGTTTCATCAGGGAGTAAGTGATTTTGAAACATCTTTAAAAACTGAGTTTTATAAGCCATTGAGTATTATTGTTCCAGCATATAATGAGCAAGAAACCATTGTTGATAATATCAAATCTATACTGGCTTTAGAGTATCCTGTTTTTGAGATAGTTGTGGTAAATGATGGTTCCTCAGATCAAACTATAACTCGTTTGAAAGAATATTTTAATTTGCTTCCTTCCAGTAGAAATAGTGATTCAAGATTAGCTACAGAAGAAATATTAGCTGTTTATGAGTCTGTTAGATATCCTAATTTACTAGTAATAGACAAGAAAAATGGTGGTAAAGCAGATGCTTTAAACGCTGGAGTTAATATGTCTCAGTTTCCATTAGTATGCAATATAGATGCAGATTCCTTGATTGATAATAAGGCTTTGCTGAAAATTACAGAGCCTTTCGTTAATGACTGGAGAGTCATTGCAGCTGGAGGTACTATCAGAGTAGCTAATGATTGTGAGATTGAAGATGGACAGGTAAAAAAAGTAGCTTTGTCTAAAAAATCTATAGTAAGATTTCAAATTGTGGAATATTTGAGGGCTTTCTTGTTCGGTAGAGTTGGTTGGGCTGCTTTGAATAGCTTATTAATCATCTCTGGTGCTTTTGGGGTTTTTAAACGTAAACATTTAATAAAAGCTGGAGGATATCGTAGTGATACTGTGGGAGAAGATATGGAACTGGTATTAAGAATGAATCGTTCCATGAAAAAAGACAATCGTAAATATCGTGTAGTTTTTCTTCCCAATCCTGTCTGTTGGACACAGGTGCCAGAAGATTGGGAAACCCTTGCTAAACAGCGAAGAAGGTGGCAGAGAGGTCTGGGGCAAAGTCTCTTGATGAACAAAGAAATGATGTTCAATCCACGTTATGGACTGGCTGGCCTAGCAGCTTTCCCTTTCTTCTTTTTTGTTGAGTTTCTAGGACCCATAATTGAAGGAATTGGGTATATAGCTTTAGCGCTAACCTTTATATTAGGTATTGGAGGTAGAGAGATTGCCCTTTTATTTATTCTTACAGCAATACTAATGGGTATTTTAGTTTCTACTTTTTCTTTACTTTTTGAAGAGTTAAGCTTCCGTAAGTACAAAAGAAGTAAGGATATGATTAAGCTATTTCTTTATGGTGTTTTAGAAAACTTTGGATACAGGCAATTGCATACTTTCTGGAGAATCCAGGGAATCTGGGATTTGATACGTAAAAAAGGCAGCTGGGGGACACAGAATAGAAAAAGTTTTCAGCAGAAGATTTGAGTTAAGTGCGGGCATTATTTATCTGTCTATAGCTTAGTTTATTCAAACGCTGTGAACGAAAGGCAATGTTTGATTTATTAAGAGGAGGCTGATATGAAAACATATTTTTTAATAGTATCTATTTTTTTAATTTTATTGACCTTTACATATTTTTACATGAACTCTGACTTGATAAATGATCATTTGTTTCACTTTACATCAGAGGGATATTTTTTACCAGTAAGATTTCTTCTTAGCATGGGAGCAGATGTGAATAGCAGAGATAGTGAAGGATATGTTCCAATAGAGTTTGCATCATATCTAGGATATTATGATATAGTGGAATACTTTATTGATAATGGAGCAGTGTTGGATAATATTAATGACTATTATTTTAGTGCTTTACATTTGGCTGGTATTAATAATCATCTGGATATAGTACAGCTACTTATTGATAGTGGGGCTGATGTTAATTGTAACAATATTCAAGGTTTAAGCCCGCTCTTGAATGCCATTTATGCAGATAATTATGAATTAGTAAAACTACTTGTAGAAAATGGAGCTGACATTAACTTTCTAAATCAAAATGGACTTTCAGTATTAGATATAGCAAGATCAAGAACAAATAATAAAATTACTGAATATCTGGAATCTCAAGTACAAGTACTTGAAAAATAAGGCCTTGAAGACATTGAAAGCATAAGGAGCAAAAATATGAAAATTAAAATGAGCAAAAAAATCTTAATACCTATAATAGTTCTTCTACTAAGTGGAGGCGCAATAATTGGAGACTGGTTTGTATTTCCCTGGCAGGTAAACGATGATGTATTAGTAATATTACATACAAACGATGAACATGGAACTATAGAAAATTTCGGTAAAATAGCCTATCAGAAAAGACAGCTTGAAAGAAAATATAGAGATGTGCTTTTATTAAGTGCTGGTGATATTTTCAGTGGCAATCCATTAGTGGATCAATACATAATAGATGGTGAAGACCTTCGAGGACAAGCAATGGTAGACTTGATGAATCTGGCTGGCTATGATGCCATGGTTATTGGCAATCATGAATTCGATTATGGCCAGGAAAGGTTGCAGCAAGTAATAAACAGCTCAGAATTCCCTTTTTTGCTGGCTAATATAGAACTTGGGGATAATGCGATAATTGAACAGCCCGATGCATCTACTATTCTTGAAACAGATACTGCTAGGAAAATAGCTATATTGGCATTACTTCAAGTGGGTCCAGGGGGTATTCCTTCCACTCATCCTGACCATTTAGAAGGACTTTCTTTTAATAACCCCTTGAGTATAGCTAATGATTATCTATATCTAGCTGATGAAAGTGATCTCTTCCTTGCTCTAACACATTTGGGGTATTCAGTAGATATGGAATTAGCTAGAAGATACCCAGAATTAGACTTAATTATTGGTGGGCATTCACACACTATTCTAGAAGAAGGACAAATGGTCAATGATGTTCTAGTGACTCAAGCTGGTTCAAATACTTCCTATCTAGGTAAGATAAAAATTACTTATGATGAAGATGAGATAATTTCCCGAGAAGCTAAAGTGATCCCTATTGATGAAATTGATGGATCTATTAGGAAAGTTGAAAAAAAGATTAATGAATTCGAAGAAAAGATGGCAGGAGAATTGAAAGAAGTTCTGATTAGAAGCTCTGAGCCAATTATAGGTAGGGAAGCTCTAGGTAGTCTGATGACAGATGCTCTTGTGAAAGTTCATAATCTAGATTTTGCTTTTCAACATAATGGAGGAATAAGAAGGAATAGTTTGCCCAGGGTAATTACTGTTGAAGACATATATCAATTGGATCCATTTAATAATAGTATTGTAGTTAGAGAAATGACAGCTCGGGAGATTCGTTCAATGCTTTATCGTTCTTTTGTCCTAAGCAAAGAGATACACTTACAGGTAGCTGGTCTTAAATATAGAGTTGTATTGAATGAAAAAGGTGATATAAAATATATTGACCTACGTGATGAAGAGGGGAAGGTGCTTGAAGAGGATAGCTTATATAGGGTAGGAATGAATAGCTATCTGGCACATAGTTATTTCTCTAATTTTCCTGCTGATAGAGAAGAAGTGCTAAGTTCTCAGACTGCAAATAGTTTGATAGTATATTTGCGCCGTGGTGATATAAATATTGAAGATTATAGAAATATCGATAGAACTGGTATTGTAATCAGACGGGAAACTGAAGTGGAAGAAGATATTGAAGATGATGAAGAGATAGAAGGAGAAATTATAGCTAAGCTTCCTTATTCACTAAGTACTATTGGGAAACGAGAGCAAAAGGTTTCTGCAGGCATTTTGATGGCTAATGCAGCTCAAGTTATTACTGAAGCTGAAATAGGAACATACCCTTCAGATCAATTAGGCACTGACTTGGACTTATCTCCAGGTAATCTTTATAAAGGTGTACTTGATTTTTTCTACACTAGTTTTCGCTATGGAAATACGATTATGGTGATGGACATAAAGGGAGCTGAGTTGGAAAAACTCATTTATCAACAGGCTATATGGTATCAAGGATCATATCCGCTTCAATTTTCAGAAGGAATAAGGGTTGATGTAGATCTTGAAAATGAGCAAGTTCTTGATATAAATATCTATATGGATGATGAGCCTTTGGATCCTGATAGAATTTATAAACTTGCTGTTAATAGTTTTAAATTTGATTTTTATAAGAATGACGTTGAGGTGATAGATTATAAGGATACAGGTATAAAAGAGAAGGAACTTTTGCTTAAATATCTTAGAAAATAGTTTGTCTTGACAAAGGTTTATAAATTATGTTATGGTTTTAATACGGTTAAATATTACATATATTCATACGAGTAAAATTCTATAATTAGAAAAATGAGAGAGGGGAATTTTCAATGAAAAGAGAAATATCTGTTATTATTTTGTTATCTGTTATATTGGTCTTAACTTCCATAAGTATTTCAGCTGAAGAAAATTTAAATGTTATTAGTTTTGATGGAGCAGGATTACTTCTAGGTAATATTACTATAAATTACGAAAATGTTCTTTCAGATTCTAATTCCTTTAAAGTTGGGGGATCTATAAGTTCTTTAAATGCTCTTGATTATAATTATAGTGGTTTTGGTCTGAAAGGTGAATATCGTTTTTATAGAGAAGAAGAGGCACCCAAAGGAATGTATTATGGTCCAATATCATCTTTTAGTTTTTTAGCAATGGAAGATAACTATTCAAAAGTTAATCTTTCTCTTTTTACAATTGGTGGAGTAGTCGGATATCAATGGATTTATGATAGCAATATTACCTTAGACTTAAGTGGTGGTATAAATTATTGCATTGCAAATATATCTGATGATTATTACCAAGTCCCATTTTCAGGGATATTACCAGCATTATATCTTACAGTAGGTTTTGCCTTTTAAATAAAAAAATTATTAATACTAATATAGAATCTTACTCATTATGTATGAAGTAGTGTTTTACCGATACTGGACTTAAAAATCCAGTATTTTTTTAATGCTTAGACGAAAAGTTGTTGCTTAGTAAAGCTTCAATTAAATTTGTTTTTTTGTTATAAATAATAATTGATAGTAAATAGGTGAAATTAGCAAGTAAAGTGAACTTATTTAATTATAACTGCTAATTTTCAGCTAATATGATAAATTATAGGAAGTCACTTTTAGACTTAAGTGTAGATAATATATATAAAAAGAAATAATTTCTAAATTTTAAAGGGATTAGTCAAGGAATTATTTCTAAATTTAATTAAAGGAGATGTTTATTTTGAAAAAGTTGTTCTATTTAGTTTTAATTATTTTTCTACTCTTTATTTTTATTCAACCTTTATCGGCAAATACTAATTGGCAGACAATGAAGACAGATCACTTTATGGTTTTATATCAAAGAGGATATGAGGAAGTAGCTACTGAGGCATTGGCTATACTGGAGTACTACCGTCCTGATTTGGAAGAGGTTTTTGGAAATGAGTTAAAGAGTGTGCCTGTTTTAATTGAAGATACAGGGAGTGCAAATGGCTATGCTGATCCTTTCAATTATCGTAGTAGTTTGTTTACTTCCTACCCACCTATAAGCTCCTCGTTGAGTGGAGAGAATTGGCTGGCATTAGTAGCTGTCCATGAATATGTACATATGCTTAGTTTGTCTAGTACAGGAGGAAGCGTTGAAAATTTTCAAAGAATATTTGGTAATGCATTTATGCCAAATATTGTCTTAAATGCTTGGATTACTGAAGGGATTGCTGTATATTATGAATCTATGTTTAGTCCTTATTCAGGGAGGTTAAATGAAGGATATTATGATGCATACATAGGAGCACTAGTAGCTGAAGACAAGCTACCTTCAATAGTTGATGCTAGTTTCTTTCCAAATAAGTATCCTGGAAGAAGCGCAGCGTATTTATATGGGGCACAGTTCTTTCGCTTTCTAGCCGAAGAATATGGGGAAGAGAAGTTGGGAGAATTTTTTGCTGTTAATGGGTCCTCTATGGAATCTTTTGCTTCTCTGTTTTTTCCCGCTATCGGAATAGATAGGAGTGCTAGCAAGGTTTTTGATAAGACTCTGCCAGAATTATGGCGTGAATGGCATGGGTATGAAAAAGATAGGTTTGCTGATTTTAAGATGGAAGGTGAGCGCTTAACTTATCATGGTTGGAATGCTTCACAGTCTCGTTGGCATAATGAGAAAATTTACTTTCAAAGAAATTATCCGTTAATAGCAGGAAGTATTAATTATAATAGGTATCAGAATGAGATTGTAGCATATAAGCCAGTAACAGGAGAGACAGAGATAATTATAAGGGATTTATATGCAACAGGTGATTCCTTACATTTTCTAAATAATAGTTTGTACTATACAAGTTATAAAACAAGAACTGGTTTTGCTAATACATCTTTTGCTAGGCTTGGCAGAGTTAAAGAACTTAATGTTTATAATCTAGAAAGTGAAAAGAAGGAAGTATTGTTTGAAGACTCATTAAGAGCCTTTCTTCCATTATCAGAAGAAGAAATACTTTATGCAAAAGATAGAAAGGGCCAATTTGGTTCTGAACTATGGCTTTATTCAAGAGGATTAGAGAAAAAAGAGTTATTATATACTTTTGATTACTTAATTCATGAAATGCTTTTATATGAAGATAAAATAATTACTGCAGCCAGTGAAAGAAATAGGAATAGTAATATTTATGAATTATCATTGGCTAGCGGAGAATTTACTGAAATTCTTGGCAGTCCTTTTATCGAGGCCCGTATTTCCATAGCTGGAGATAAGTTGTTCTTTACTTCAAATCAAGGAAGTATGTATCGCGCATATAGTTATGATTTAAAGGAAGGTAATACATATAAGCTAACAGAGAATGGTTTTGCTGCAAGTCCCTTATACGATTCTGAGAACAATCGTCTTTATTACTTTGGTCTGACAGTAGATGGATATGATCTATTTACACAGGAGGCTAAATTTGAAGAATATAGTCTTAAGACAGTTGACTATACACCAGTTCAAGAACTACCATTGAATTTAGAAGCTATGGATATTCAAGTTACTCATGGTGGCTATATAGATAATCTAAAGACATTAGCACCAAGAAACTTTTTTCCTGTAATCTATTTTACAGAAGAAGATTTTAGTATTGGAGCTCTAGTGCAAGGGTCAGATCCATTAAATCATTTTAACTATATGGGAGAACTAGCTTATAATATAAGAAAAAATAGTCCTGAATATGCTTTCAATATAAATTCTAGCTTTTTTGCCCCTTTAGATATGAATTTAAGTGGAAGAAATAATAGCTTTGATAATCAGCATAGCATAGATATAAGCTATCCATTAGCTAGTCATATAGATGGTATTGATAACTTACTTGTAGGAAATACTTTTTCTGTGTATGATTGGGAAGAATGCTTAACACAAGCTTATCTTTCCCTAGGATTTGCTTATCCAAAGTCTAATCTAAATATTAATCTTTCAGCATTAATGTATGATGATAATAAAAAAGGATACACAATTAATATAGGAGCTTCACATTATTTATTTAACGGGAATTTATTTGCTAGTATTAGACATGAAAGATATCAAAAGTTAATTACTAGGAGGGACTTGATCCGTGGTTTTGATGAGGATATAGATTTTAGACAGCTTGAAAGAGCTAGTTTAGATTATAAGAAGGCTTTGTTTAGTATTGAGAAGGGTCTATGGAATCCTAGTATATATTTACATGACTTATATGGGACAGCTTTTGTAAACGGTATACGTGTGGATAATGATGAAGTCTTTTACTCCTATGGTGTTGAAATAGAATTGACAAATCAAATAGGGACATATTATTCACCACTTATTGGCTCTAACTATTTACGTTTTGTCCGGGATAATGAAGGTGATAATAAAATTCAGTTTGGGATGAAAATTACTCTTTAAAATCTAAATATCTGATAATAAAAATAACCTCATGAAAATGGGGTTATTTTTTTGCCTTCATTTATAATTGATTTTAATTTTTTCAATAAATTACAAAATTCTTAAAATTTTGGCAGGGATTAATAAAAAAATCTAGAACTATTTTAAATAAAAGGAAATAAAGGGTTGATTTTTTATGGAGAAGAAAAATAAAGTACATAGAATTTTAAAAATAATTAGTCTTCTGAGTAGTAAATATAAGAAATGGTCTGCCAAAAAACTTGCAGAACTTTTTTCTGTATCTGAAAGGACTATCTATAGGGATATTAATACAATGGAGGATATGGGTGTTCCTATTTATTATGATGAGGAAAAGTGTAGTTATGTTATTGCTGAAAAGTTTTATCTCTCTCCACCTGATATTAATAGGAGTGAGGCATTGGCTTTGTTGCTGGTCGGACAGGTTTTTGAGGATGAATCTTTTCTTTACAGACAAGAATTAGATACTGCTATTGCCAAAATAATTAATTCTTTACCTGAATCAATTCAGAATTTGTTGGCTGAGTTAGGTAATAGCATATCGTATCACAAGGGGGCAGTAGTTGATATTAATCCCTATCGTGAATTTATAAGTATTATTAAGAATAGCATAAAGGATTCTAAGTCTATAACAATAGGCTATCATTCATTAAAAAGAGATGAGATTATTTCAAGAAAAATTAATCCATATACTCTAACTATAAAAAAAGGAGCTTATTATCTAATAGGGTATTGTCATCTGCGCTGTGAAATAAGGATGTTTCGAGTAGATAGAATTAGTAATATTAATATTATGTCTGAAAAATTTATAAAAGCAGATGACTTTGATATTGAGGACTATTTAGACGATGTGTGGGGTGTTGAACGGGGTAGAAAAAAATATAGAGTAAAGGTGATTTTTAAGGGGATTGCTGCAAGACTGGTTAAAGAGATGATCTGGCACCAAAAACAGAGGATAACAGATTTGCCTGGTAAGAGGATCAAGTTTGAGATTACTACTGGTAGTTTTGAAGAAATCAAAAGTTGGATTCTTGGCTATGGAGCTAATGCTGAAGTGATAAGTCCCGAGGAATTGAAGGAAGCTGTAAGGAAAGAGATAGGGAAGATGAAAGAAATTTATGGATAAATGTATGTTCGCGACACTAGGTGTCAGGGGGATGTGGTATGATTTTAATAACAGGGTGATTTGAAAATTGTTTTGTGAAAGGAGGTATTTATATATTTTTAAAGAAGTATATAGTATATATTTACAATTAATGATATTTAGATATTTAAGCTAGGAGGTGTGAAAAATGATAAAAACATTTAAAAAATTAGGACAAATAGAATTACAAGGATTGACTGGTAGTCAAAAAAATCAAAAGTTTCTAGAAACACAAACTATTATACCGAATGAACCTAATAAAGATGATGAAAATTCAAAAAAATATAGAGAAATAATTGTTAATTTGGATACTGTTAAAGAAAAAATTGAAATTAAATTAGGTAAAGAACTCTATAAAAAAAATAGAGAAGTTTTTTTTGGATTTGATTTAAAGTCTGCAAATAGTAGTAAAACCTTTTTTACCACAAATAAATGGTACTATCACCTACTAACAATACCACATTTAATATATTATATAAAAAAAGAAAATATTTTGAATGATGACAATAAATTTTTAAATTTTCTAATTGAACTAGAACATAGGTTTTATATCTCTGATAGGTTAGAGACAACTAGACGACCTAAGAAATGTTATATTAATATTAATCGCTTAATTGAAGAGCAAAAGGAAATTATAATGCATATTCTTAAGGAAGAAGATAAAAAAAATATATTAAATACTAAATGCATTAATTACTCAAAATTAAAAAGTCCATTGGCACAGTTAATTAAAGAAAAAATTGGTTGTAGCTCATTAACTTTTATAAAGAATGATAATTATTTTCTAAACGTTTTTTCATTAAAAATTAATAACAAATATATATTAGAGACTGATTTTAAAGAAGATTATATAAATGTTGTTAATTATATTCTACAACAAAGATTTTTTGATAAATCTGACTCAATGGTAAAAGATAATTCTTTATGCGGAGTATGTAATGAAAAAAAAATAGTAACAGGGCAAGTTGATATTCCTACAAAATTTTATGTTACAAGTAGTCCAAATTTTTTTGAAAATTTGGAGAGTAAAAATGCATACAAATCATTTGGTATATGCCAAGATTGTTATCAAGAAGTAATGGTTGGTATTAGTAAAATTGAAAAAGATTTTTCAAGCAAACTATTTAATAAGTTACGATATTATATAATTCCAGAAGGTTTCAAAAATGTTACAGAATCCAAAAATACTACTAAAATAATAAGCAGTCTATTGTCAGAAGAACAGAATAGCTTTGAAGAAAATATTAAAGCAATTAAAAATATAAAGGCTAAAAATTTCAAGGTCAATTTTCTTTTTTGGAGACGAGATCAATCATCATTTATAGTTCTAGATTCAATAAATGATGTATCTTATAATTATCTTAAACAAATTTTTATGAAATTATATAATTTAAATATGAGATCCATTTATCCAAACCAGTACTTTAAAACATATAGACTATTGTTTAACGATATTTATTGGCTTTTATATCCAAGTAATAAGTCACACAAAAATCCTGATTCTAGGTTATACAGAAAAGAATTGTTGAGTTTACTGAGTTCGATATTAAAAAGTAGAGAATTAGATTATCTGTATTTAATAAAACGATTTAATTTTATACTAAGAAAGATCTATTTCAAAAATAGTAAAAAAACAAAAGAAATTTTGTATAGACCAATGAAAATGAATCTATTACTTTCTTGGTTAAATGAAATTACAGTAATAAAAGGAGGGTATAAAATGACAGATGGAAACAGTTCAGTTCCTATAGAAAACACAGACATAATAGAGTATTTTAAAACTCATGCTGCAACTTATCAAAATAATAAGTATAGACAAGGACTCTTTCTACTTGGAGTATTGATGAATAGCATTTTAAAAGAACAAAAAGATAAGTCTACAAATATTATTGATAAGATAAGTTTTGAAGGGATGTCTGTAAGAAGGGTTAAAAAATTTGCTAATGACATTACTGAGATGTTACATATATATAAACAATATAATGATAACCAGATATTGCACTCTCAAATGACAGATAGAATACAGGAAATTGAAAGTTCAAATCTTAGTAAGGATGAGGTAGTGTTCTATATACTTTCTGGAATTTCTTTTGGAAGGTATTTGGGTCATAAATATTATAAACCTGCTAAAAATAATAAAAAAGGGGATGACAACTAAATGAGTGAAGAAAAAAAAGTTCCTAATAATTCAGAGATATTATTTCTTTATGATGCTAAAAGAACTAACCCGAATGGTGATATGGATAATGAAAATAAACCGAGAATGGATTGGGACACTGGTACAAATTTAGTTAGTGATGTTAGATTAAAGAGATATATTAGAGATTATTTGTTAAAGGTTAAAAATTTACCAATTTTTGTTAGAAAATTGGGAGAAGATGCACTAAAAGCCAAAGAGGCAATTGGATTGTTTAAGTTACTATATATTGATAATAAAGATATAAATGAAATAGTTAAAAAAGATTTAGATATAAAAGATAAAGATATCAAAAATATTGGAGATAAAATATTTGAAATGGCAGATATCAGATTGTTTGGTGCAACGATCCCTGTTGAGGTAGAAAGTGGCAAAGGTTCTTCTTCTACTTTTACTGGACCTGTTCAGTTTAATTGGGGATATTCTTTGAATAAAGTTGAATTAC
Source organism: Halanaerobiaceae bacterium ANBcell28 (assembly GCA_037623315.1). Lineage (GTDB taxonomy): Bacteria > Bacillota > Halanaerobiia > Halanaerobiales > DTU029 > JBBJJH01. The sequence continues at coordinate 10,355 of JBBJJH010000009.1, read as the reverse complement.
AGGAAAGTAAGACTATTACTTCTAATCTTGCAACAAGTGATAGTACTAAAGGTGCTGGTATTGGTAAAGATTATAGAGTAAAATATTCATTCATAGCCTTTAGTGGAGGTATTAGTGCTCTAGCAGCTAAAGATACGAAACTAAGTGATGATGATATTAAGTTATTAGATGAATCCATTATTAAGTCCATTCCATTAAATAGAACTCGTTCAAAAATTGGACAAACACCTAGACTTTATTTAAGAATTGAAATGAAAGATCAAGAAACTGTATTAAATGATTTGCGAGAATATATTGATGTCAATTATAAAATTAGAGAAGAAGACATAAGAGAAATTAATGATTTGCAATTAAATATTGATGAACTATTGGTATACTTACTTAATCAAAAAAATAAAATTAAAATGATTCATTATTGGAAAGACGAAAAGTTAATAATTAAAGATAATAAATTTGAAAAATTATTAGGAATGTATCCGACAAAAGAGTTGAATTATTAAAGTAGGAGTTGTTATTATGGATATTAATAAAGTCCTGATATTTACAATTAAAGGTAAAGTTGCACATTTTAAAAAATATTATAGTAATAAAAGTTCTTTAACATATAAAATTCCTCCCAGAACAGTTTTAATGGGTATGGTTGCTTCAATATTGAAAAAACCACGAGATAGTTACTATGACTTACTATCACCAGGACAAGCTAAATTTGGAGTAAAAATTAAAAATAAATGTTACACTCATTTTGAATGCATGAATTATTTAAAAGAAGATGGAGGACATACGCAGGTAAGATTACAACTGTTATTACCAACAGAAAATACGTTATCATATAGAGTCTTTTTTACACATCAAGATGAATCTTTGTTAGATGAATTAACGGCTAATATTAAGGAAAATAAGAATGGGTATGGTTTGTTTTTAGGGCAACGGCAGTTTAGGGCTGTTGCAGAATTTAATGATCTAATAGATGAAATTGATATAGTTAATAATTATAGAGGAAAGATAAAAACTTTAACTTATAAAAACAACATAAAAGAATTAGATAGTAATGTTTCTAGTAATTTAATTTTTGATAATATGCCAGCCTCATTTATAAAATTAGAGACTGGTCGGGAACCTGAAAGAGTGGTTAATGTTTGTTTTGAAGAAAACGGAGATAACATATGTGGCGTTTTTAATGAAATAATAAAAATAAGGAATGAGTATATAAGTTTTTATACTCCTTTGAGGTGATCTAAATGGAAGATTTATATTCACACTATTCTTCTGATAATAAAAAAAAATTAGAAACTCACTTAAAAAATGTGGCTATGGAATGTAAAAATATTATATCCCATAAGAATTTAAATTTAACAATTATCACCGAAGATGAACTTGCCCGATTAAGCTTCCTAATAGGTGCAATACATGATTTTGGAAAGTCGACTACTTTTTTTCAAAAATATTTAGTTCATGGTGAGGAGAATGTATTCTCCCACCATGGTCTAATATCTGGGATATTGGCTTATATTTTAATAAAAAAAGACTATGGTAAGTTGATAGCAATGATAGGGTATATGATAGTTAAGAGACACCATGGAAATCTTGAATCTCCTTTAGAAGATTGTGGTGAGACTTTTTATCATATACAAATGCAAATACAAGATATAAAACAAAACTCGTATAATCAAGTAAGGAGAATTTATGATGACATATTCAAAGATATGATTTATAGTTTTGAAGAATTGATTGATGAGTTAGAAGAATTTGTGATGGAAATAGATGATGTATCAGAATTATTTAGAGATATACTTTTAGAAGATATTTACCAGGAAGAGGATGAGTCTATTGAGTTGTTTTTAATAACTAACTTACTATATTCAGTTTTAATAGATACTGATAAAAAAGATGCTGCTAGATTAAATAATGATTATTTTGAAGGTGCAGCAGAAGAATTTATAAATGTGCATAATTACATTAGTAAAAATAGAAAAGAAAAACCAGAAAAATATAAAATTGATATTCCTATTAATAAAGCAAGGAGTGATTTTTTTCGTGATGTTACAAATAACCCAAAGATAAAAACAACAAATTACCTATATAGTCTGACTGCTCCTACAGGCATTGGTAAAACGTTTGCGTCATTTGCTTTTGCTAATAAACTAAGGAGGATTTCTGTAGGTGGACAAAAAATTATTTATTGCCTACCATATACTTCTATTATTGACCAAAATTATGATGAGTTTGAAAAAATAATTGATTTTAATCTCAAAGAAATATACCGAAAAAATCCAACTAAATATTTATTAAAACACCATTATATAACTCCTATGGAACTTAAAAAAGATATAGATTTAGAAAAAGATAGTGCTGAAAGCCTTAATATGGAAGGATATTTAGATAATAAGTTATTACTAGAATCATGGGAATCTGGTAATATTGTTACAACTTTTGTACAATTGCTTCAAAGTATAATAGGAAATAAGAATAGCTATTTGAAAAAATTTCATAATATTGTAAATTCAATCATTATACTAGATGAAGTTCAAAATATTCCAGTAGAATATTATAATGTTGTTGGGAAAGTATTAAAAATACTGGCTTATAAATTTAATACTCATATTTTATTGATGACAGCTACTCAACCTGAAATTATATCTGGAACCGATATTATTAACTTAGTTAACGAAAAAAAATATAGTAAAAGAAAAGTATTTGATAGAGTGAATCTTAAAATAATTGATCAACTATCTATTTCGTATAATATTGCAGAATTTATAGAGTATTTGGAGTCTAATTTTAAAAGTAATACGGGATTAATTGTTTGTAATACTATTAGTTCTGCTTTAAATATTTATCAACAAGTTTATGAGTCTTTTTCGCCAAAAGAATATCAGGTGTATTCGTTGACAACGAATTTAATACCAATAGATAGATTAAAAAAAATAAAAGAAATTAATAAAAAAATAGACAATGGTGAAAAAATAATAGTAATATCAACTCAATTAATTGAAGCAGGGGTAAATATGAGTTATGAAGAGGTTTTCAGAGATTTTGCACCACTAGATTCTATAGTGCAAGTTGCTGGACGTTGTAATAGAAGTGGAGAATTATCAAAAAAAGGAAAGGTTAATATTGTAATGCTAGTAAATGATGAAGGAGAAAAATACTGTACTAAAGTTTATGATAATACCCTACTTGAAATATGCAAAGAGGTTTTAAGTGAAAATAAGTCATTTAGCAAAATGAGTGAAGACTATTTTTCGGAAATTAGAAATAAGTATAAAAGAGAAAGTGATCATTTTTTAAATGCAATATGTAATTTGAATTACAGTAAAGAAACAAATAATCAGAATCCTATTTCTAGATTTAAGATAATTAATAATCAAAGAGGAAAAACAAATGTAGTTATCTGTAAAAACGAAGATATTGAAAATAAAATAGCAGAACTTAAAGATATATATGCTGAAATAAAACTTGTTCGTAACAGAAAAAAGTTAAATAAATTGATAGCTAAAAAAGAAATAATAAATAAACAGTTATCTCAGTATATAATAAGTGTCTATAAGAATCAGTTAAGAGAATATGAAAAACATCATATTATAAATAAGTTTAGGTTTATTAAATATGTTAGTTATAAAGATCAAAAAAAATATTTATATGATGAAAATATTGGTTTTTGTAAAGAACCCAAAAAACCCTTTCAAACTACTGTATTTACTTAGTCAAGTAGAAGGTAGGTGATTATTATGCAGTTAGTTATAAATACATATGGCAGCTATCTTCATGTTGTTCAAAATTCATTTGAAATTAAAAACGAAGAAGCTAAAAAGAGGATTTCTGCAAAAAAGATAGACTCAATATTAATTACTACTGGTGCAGCTGTAAGTACAGATGCGGTTAAACTAGCACTGGAAAATAATATTGAAATTCAGTTCTTGGATCAATTTGGAGGTTCTCTAGGAAAAGTATGGCATCCTAAGCTTGGCAGCACTACCTATATTAGAAGAAGACAGCTTGAAATAGCTTCAACTAAAGAAGGCACAAAAGTAATAAAAGATTTAATGATTGAAAAAACAGATAATATGATTAAACATTTATACGATCTTGGTATAAAACGCGGAAAAGAAAAACAGGACTATTTAGATAAAGGGATAGAAGAAATAGAATTACTTAAAAACAAAATTATTAAATTAGAGGGTTTAATTGATGATATAAGATATAGCTTAATGGGTTATGAGGGGAATGTCTCTAAAAAGTATTTTGGATGCTTGAGTTATTTATTATCAGATCGATATCAATTTCAAGGTAGAAGCTTTAGACCTGCTAAAGATGAATTTAATTGTCTTCTTAATTATGGATATGGGGTTTTATATGGCAAAGTGGAGAAAGCACTTATTATTGCCGGGTTAGATCCTTATGTGGGTATATTGCATACTGACGGATATAATAAAAAATCTTTTGTTTTTGATTTTATAGAACCATATAGACATTATATTGACAGGATTGTTATGAAATTATTTAGTCGAAAGCAAGTTAGAAAATCCTATTTTGACAAAATAAGTGGTGGATTAACCTTAAACGATGAGGGAAAAAAGTTATTGATAACAAATCTTAATGAGTATTTTCAAGATAAAGTACGATATAAGGGGAGACAAATTACTATTGAAAATACTATTCAATATGATGCTCATAATCTGGCTAATAGCTTTATAAAGGAAGGAAGTTGATATAAATGCTTGTATGGTTTATTTATGACATTGTGGAGGATAAGATTAGAAAAAGGCTGTCAGATAAAGCAATTGAACAAGGGTTATATAGAGTTCAAATGTCGGTCTTTCTCGGTAATATAGATAATAATTTATTAGATGAGTTAGTTGTATATGCAGAAGAAATGATTAACCCAGATGAGGACTCAGTCTATGTTTTCCCAATGTGCCAGGATGATTTCAGGAAAGTAGAATTATTGGGACAGGCTTTTGATAAAGCCATGATTAATGATGAGATAAGTAGTCTGTTTTTGTAGGTGATTCTATGTATGATAAAAATTATATAAGTATAACTCCTTCTGAAGTGATTGAATATTTATATTGTCCCAGGTTTATTTATTTTATGTCTTATTTAAAAATTCCCCAGCATGAAAGTAATCGCTTTAAGGTTATTATGGGAAGAGAAGTACATAAAACTAAGGCTAATATAAATAAAAACTACTTAAGGAAGAAAATCGGAGTTAAAGATAAATTTATTGATCAAAAACTATATTCAAAGAAATATAAAATTCATGGTATTGTTGATGAAGTTTTATTCCTGGAAGATGGTAGTGCTGCCTCATTAGATTATAAATTTGCAAAATATAAAGATAAAACTTTTTCTACACATAAATATCAGGCAGTAATGTATAGTATGTTGATTGAAGAAAATTTTAATATTAGAGTAGATAAAGCGTTTATTGTTTATGTTCGTAGTAAAAATTTATTAAAAGAATTTAAAATAGATAAAAACCAGTATAGTAAAGTGAAAGAAATCATTGATGAAATTATACAAATAATAAAAAAAGGATACTTTCCTAAAAGAACTAAGTATAAAAGAAGGTGTCCTGACTGTACTTATAGAAATATATGTATAGAGTAATTTATAGGAGTGATTTAGTTGCCAGAAATTAAACTAGTTTCTTTAATATTTGATATAGAGGATAAATTATCACTAAGATATGGTCATAAATTAAGAGGTTTTTTTGCTAATAATTTTAAAGAAATATTGTTTCATAATCATTATGATGATGGAAGCTTGCGTTATGCTTATCCATTAATCCAATACAAGATCATTAATAAGAAACCTTATATTCTAGGCATAAATAAAGGTGGGGATTTAATAGCAGAACATTTTCTTTCCATTGAGAAACTTATATTAGGTAATAAAGAATATATTTCTCCTGGAGGAAAGTTGGCTGTGAATAATGAAATTGTAAAGATAAACAACGATTATGGTATGCCAATATATAAATACAGTTTTATTACTCCATGGTTGGGATTAAGTCAGGAAAACTATAAAGCATATAAAGAAGAATATATTAATGCCTCTCAAAAAGAGAAAATGGATTTCCTAAAAACTATAATTACAGGAAATATATTGAGCTTTGCAAGTGGTATAGGTTGGTGGATTGAAGAGGATGTAAATGTGGTACCTTCTTTATCAAATATTAATGTTAAATTTAAAGGTGAAGACATGATAGGCTTTACAGGATACTTTTTTTCTAATGTATACTTACCTGAACATCTAGGACTAGGTAAATCTACTAGTCGTGGTTTTGGAACTATTGTTAGAGAAAAAATTATATAAGATTTTATTATTCCGAAGCAAAATTATTGATGAATAATTATACAATGGTAGGGAATAGTTGTTATATGAAAGATATATGGACTTCTTTACTAACGGCAAAAATCAATTTTTGACTATAAATTTATAATTATACATCATATGGAGGTGGAGTTAAGATCTCAAAGAAACTATTTAATTACTGTTATAGTAGGGTTCATGAACCGTGACGGGATATAACTGATAATCCAGCAGAAGAAGGATTGAAACTTAGATTATTTTCTGAATTACTTAGCCGTATCCCGGATATAACTGATAATCCAGCAGAAGAAGGATTGAAACGTATACTATCATTTATTACATAAGTGCCCTCCATCAAGATATAACTGATAATCCAGCAGAAGAAGGATTGAAACTTGGCGAAAGAGAACGGACAGCAGGCGGTAATATGGGATATAACTGATAATCCAGCAGAAGAAGGATTGAAACACATATCATCCCAAAATTGTCTATCTTTTGGGTGTGGATATAACTGATAATCCAGCAGAAGAAGGATTGAAACGACAACTCATGCCCCGGAAAAGGCTGTTTATTATCCAGATATAACTGATAATCCAGCAGAAGAAGGATTGAAACGTTGAAGATATATAAGTGTAAGTACCTAAATTTTGGATATAACTGATAATCCAGCAGAAGAAGGATTGAAACATTTTGAATTGATAAGTATACTACCACTGCCCCCACGATATAACTGATAATCCAGCAGAAGAAGGATTGAAACGAATAAAAGAAGGATATAGAATACAGAGGATTAGAAAGATATAACTGATAATCCAGCAGAAGAAGGATTGAAACTCTTGTAGATCCAAGATTAATAGAGTATCATTCTTGATATAACTGATAATCCAGCAGAAGAAGGATTGAAACTTATAAGATCTAGCCAATTGTTCCTTCACCCCCTAGATATAACTGATAATCCAGCAGAAGAAGGATTGAAACAAGAAATGAAATTAAGCGGAGAAGCTGGAAGGGAAGGATATAACTGATAATCCAGCAGAAGAAGGATTGAAACATTGCTTGACGAGGATTACCGGCTTGCTTAATGGTGGATATAACTGATAATCCAGCAGAAGAAGGATTGAAACTTTTCTGCTTACTGTATTTGCCTGGTTTTCTTACATGATATAACTGATAATCCAGCAGAAGAAGGATTGAAACAAAATACTCCTTTGCACAATAGCAATCATATTTTTAGATATAACTGATAATCCAGCAGAAGAAGGATTGAAACTTCTTTGTTTTCGTTCCCGCAAAATGACGAAGAAAAAGATATAACTGATAATCCAGCAGAAGAAGGATTGAAACGAAGCAAAAAAAGGAAATGAAGATTCGTTAAATGCGATATAACTGATAATCCAGCAGAAGAAGGATTGAAACTGAAAAAAATAAACCACGGACAAGCTTATCTTAACAGATATAACTGATAATCCAGCAGAAGAAGGATTGAAACTAAAACAAAGAGAAAAGGCGTTATGGTTAGGGTGGGATATAACTGATAATCCAGCAGAAGAAGGATTGAAACCTCAGAAATGAGTTAAACCTAGACAGAGGATTTGACGATATAACTGATAATCCAGCAGAAGAAGGATTGAAACCCTTCCCGGAAGATGCTTTCGCTGCAGGAGGATTGGATATAACTGATAATCCAGCAGAAGAAGGATTGAAACTGCTTCCTATGTGTTCTTTAGCTTCGTCCGCACAACTATGATATAACTGATAATCCAGCAGAAGAAGGATTGAAACAGTGCTGTTGATACGTCTATGATATTTTGTGGCATGATATAACTGATAATCCAGCAGAAGAAGGATTGAAACTGCTTCCTATGTGTTCTTTAGCTTCGTCCGCACAACTATAGATATAACTGATAATCCAGCAGAAGAAGGATTGAAACTTAACATCAGTCGACCCAATGATGATACTAGCAGAGGGATATAACTGATAATCCAGCAGAAGAAGGATTGAAACTTCATTAACACACCTGCCTAATATTATTTAAAACGGGATATAACTGATAATCCAGCAGAAGAAGGATTGAAACAGTGAATTAAGGAAACTTTCCTATATGGGTAGAACAGATATAACTGATAATCCAGCAGAAGAAGGATTGAAACTTTGTTACATTAGCATTATCGTCAATACTTGCATTAGGATATAACTGATAATCCAGCAGAAGAAGGATTGAAACTTTCCGGTACCGTTATATTAGGTAATATGTATTTAATGATATAACTGATAATCCAGCAGAAGAAGGATTGAAACCTATCCTGGAAAGCATTAATATTAGCGATACCTATGATATAACTGATAATCCAGCAGAAGAAGGATTGAAACTGCACTAAGAGATGGGAAGGGTTTTGGTGCAAAAGTGATATAACTGATAATCCAGCAGAAGAAGGATTGAAACTCGAGTAGAACATTCCACAAAATCCCTGCTCCCTCTGGATATAACTGATAATCCAGCAGAAGAAGGATTGAAACTTACCACTAAAGGACGCCCTAATATGTCCCACACTGGGATATAACTGATAATCCAGCAGAAGAAGGATTGAAACTAGAGAGTTTGGAATTTGACAAATAAAACATATCGGGATATAACTGATAATCCAGCAGAAGAAGGATTGAAACACTGCATACAAAGGCTATGATCCAGATAAAATGGAAGATATAACTGATAATCCAGCAGAAGAAGGATTGAAACACAAGCAAAGGAGAAAGTGAGCAATATAACGAAATGGGATATAACTGATAATCCAGCAGAAGAAGGATTGAAACGCTCAATATCTTGATATGAAGAAATTTCTTTGGTGCCAGATATAACTGATAATCCAGCAGAAGAAGGATTGAAACTTTTTGTCTCCTTTAGCCTTAAAATTAGGCGTATTAAGATATAACTGATAATCCAGCAGAAGAAGGATTGAAACAAAGCAAAGAGATTGAGTGGAAAGGCTACAAGATAGGATATAACTGATAATCCAGCAGAAGAAGGATTGAAACTAAATGGAGACAACATTAAAAAACCACGCGGATTATTGGATATAACTGATAATCCAGCAGAAGAAGGATTGAAACGGCCATGGGAAAAAAGCAGCAAAAGAAAAATTAAAAAGATATAACTGATAATCCAGCAGAAGAAGGATTGAAACTAGCATTTATTGGTGATGCTAAAGCGTTCTGTAAATTGATATAACTGATAATCCAGCAGAAGAAGGATTGAAACCCTTGCTTAATGAAAATCTTGATACGTGGGTTACGAGATATAACTGATAATCCAGCAGAAGAAGGATTGAAACAAAAAGCGTCACAAAATTTTAATGGTAGAAGTACAGGGATATAACTGATAATCCAGCAGAAGAAGGATTGAAACACCTAAACCCTTTTTAAAATCATTAACAATATCACTGATATAACTGATAATCCAGCAGAAGAAGGATTGAAACATAATAAGATGTTAAATGTAGGGCTTGTAACAACCAGATATAACTGATAATCCAGCAGAAGAAGGATTGAAACTTCATTAACACACCTGCCTAATATTATTTAAAACGGGATATAACTGATAATCCAGCAGAAGAAGGATTGAAACTAGAAAGCATTAACGAGTATATAGGTAAAATAATAGATATAACTGATAATCCAGCAGAAGAAGGATTGAAACTTACAAAAATCCACGCAGAGACCTCACGCTTGACTGGATATAACTGATAATCCAGCAGAAGAAGGATTGAAACTAGAGAGTTATTACCTAAATTTGGAGATGAGAAAGATATAACTGATAATCCAGCAGAAGAAGGATTGAAACCAGTTTGGCATACATGGTAACGAATGGGAGTCAGTGATATAACTGATAATCCAGCAGAAGAAGGATTGAAACTTTGTGGATGGACATACTCATGGAAGTGGTTATATTGATATAACTGATAATCCAGCAGAAGAAGGATTGAAACATACTGTAAATTAGCAAATTAAAATTGCAATAATTATCAAATTAATTTTACATAAA